>JBEKVP010000115.1:0-7137 GCA_049513935.1 Steroidobacteraceae bacterium | reverse complement strand
CTCGCGAACCGCGGGGTGCTCAGGGCCTTGAGGCATCGCGCCCTGGAGCGCGCGGACACAGGGACGCGCCTCTTGTCCGAGCAGGCGAGCTTCATGACCCTGAAGATGCTGGAGCAGAATCCGCGTCCCGACGATGCGTCGATCGAGTCGGTCGGCACGATACCGGTCGCCTGGAAAACCGGGACCTCCTGGGGCTTTCGCGACGCGTGGACCGCCGGGATCTTCGGGCATTACGTGCTCGTCGTGTGGGTCGGCAACTTCGATGGGACCTCGAATCCGGCGTTCGTGGGCATCGAGACCGCGGCACCGCTCTTCTTCCGCATCGTCGACGCGGTGCGCACGGCGGATCCGGAGATCGGCGATATGGTGCTGCGTCCGCCGGCCGGCGTGACGCGAATCGCCGTGTGTGCCGCTTCGGGCGATCTGCCGAATGCGGAGTGTCCGCGCACCGCGCTGACCTGGTTCATTCCGGGCAAGTCGCCGATCCGGATCAGCGAGCTGCATCGTCGCGTCTGGATCGATACCCGCACGGGAGCGGGCGCCTGCCCGCCATTCGATGAGCGTTACGTGCGCTCCGAGGTCTATGAGTTCTGGCCGTCGGACATCGAGCGGCTGTTCGCCGAGGCCGGCCTCCCGCGCCGTCGTGCGCCGCTCGTCGCACCGTGTGGGAGCGATAGTCCGGCGGGACAAGCGCCTCACATCAAGTCCCCGCTCGCCAATACGACCTATACGCTCCGCGCCGCGCACGCCGGCGCCGAGAGCATTCCCTTGAACGCCACCGCTGATGGTGCCGCCCGCAGCCTCTACTGGTTCGTCGACGAGGCATACGTCGGCACGAGCGGCCCGGACGCGTCCCTCGCGTGGATCCCCCCGAGCTCGGGCAGCTTCAAGGTGCGGGCCGTGGACGATCGGGGCCGCGCCGACAGTCGCGAGCTACGCGTCGCAGTGGTACCTTGATCAATGCGCGATCGGCTGCGGTGCGATCGCGCGCCACGGCTTCGGGTCGGTGTACGGCCGGAGTCGGGGCGGCGTCAGGCGCCGTCAGGCCGCGGCGTCAGGATGACGACCGGACTCTGCCGATCGGTTTTGGTCTGGTAGAGCTCATACGGACTGTAGATCGCCACCATTTTCGGCCACAGCTCGGCGCGCTCCGCGGCGCTCGCGGTATGTGCACGGGCGGCGAACTTCTCGGCCTTCACCTGCACGCGGACGTTCGGGTTGGCCTCGAGATTCAAATACCATGCCGGGTGAGCGGGCGCGCCGCCCTTGGATGCGACCACCACATAGCTCGGGCCGTGCCGGGCGAAGATCAACGGCATCGTGAGTTCCTGTCCGGACTTACGCCCAACGGTGGTCAAGAGGAGCGTCGGCACCATTCCCGTGCCGCCGCCGAGGCTCGCATCCCACAGGTATCCGTCGGCGCCGTCGGTGGCGATGTATCGGGCGAGGTGGTTCTGGATCCAATCGGGAAGAGTCGACGGCTTGCTTTGGCCGGTCATGGTTTCGCCCCGCGTCAAGTAGGAAGGATGACGCTACGATACGCCCACGGCCGGCGTTTTGCGACGGCGACGCTCGCCCAACAGGCGCACCGCGCGCCCGTCGCGCGGAACCTCAAGTCGATCGGCGAACGCCTTTTCGAGGCTTGAGTGTCACTACGACTCGTTGACTCGACTCGAGCTCGGTGTTCGCTCGCGAGATCGAATCCCAGAGGCAGAACGCGATTGCGATCGCGGCCGCCCAGAGAATTGCCTGCCACATGCGAGATCCTCCTTAAGATCCGTGTCGGAATCTTATGGAAACTCTGAACGGCAGATTGTGTGCTGATCCTGCATTTGACGGTCATAATGCCGCTCATCGTCGCGGTTTCGCTTAGCGCTTCACAGAAACGCCGCCGGGCGCGCCGCTCGCGATCAGGAGCAAATGTGACTCGAGCCACAAAATGCGACACGCCCAATTCCCGCGATTGCGCCTGATGCTGCCGGTCGATCGTTCGAGGTCGCCGTGATCGTTCACCTCATCGACGGCACCTACGAGCTGTTCCGTCACTTCTATGGTCTGCGCCGTTTCAACAAGGGCAAGGACCGGCCGCTCGGAGCAGTGGCTGGCGTCCTCAACACCGTGCTGGCGATGATCGAGGAGGGAGCGGCGCATGTCGGCGTCGCAACGGATCACGTCATCGAATCGTTCCGCAACGAACTGTGGGGCGGCTACAAGACCGGCGAGGGCGTCGAGCCCGTCCTGTTGGCCCAGTTCCACCCGCTCGAGGATGCACTCGCCGCGATGGGAATTGCGGTGTGGCCGATGACCGAGATCGAGGCGGACGATGCGTTGGCCTCCGCGGCGGCGCTCGCCGCCCGGGATTCACGCGTGCAGAAGGTGTGCATCTGGACCCCAGACAAGGATCTCGCGCAGTGCGTGAGCGGAGAGCGTGTCGTGCAAGTGGATCGCAAGAGCAAGGCCATCCGCGATGCGGACGGCGTGCGTGCGAAATTCGGCGTAACTCCGGCGCTGATCCCAGACTATCTCGCGCTCGTCGGCGACAGCGCTGACGGATATCCCGGCATAGCCGGGATCGGCGCGAAAGGCGCGGCGAGCCTTCTCGGCCGCTACGGCAAGATCGAGGATTTCCCGGACGAGGTTCTCGGCGAGCGTCGGGAGCTCGCGCTGCTGTTCAAGAAACTCGCGACCCTGCGTACCGATGCGCCGCTCTTTGAGCGCGTCGAGAAGCTCGAATGGCACGGTCCCACGGCGGGATTCGCTGCTTTCGCCGCGCGCATCGGCGATGCGCGGCTGCTGGGCCGGGCTGAGAAAGCCCGCGCGGGCTGATGCGGCTCGGCGGGTCCTCTCTGGAGGGCATCGACAGGTAGGCGCGAAACCATGGCTCACCTCTTCGAGCCCGCGGCGAGCGGGCGCTCCAAGTGCCGCGCCTGCGGCCGAACGCTGCCCCGAGGGGAGCTGCGCTTCGGCGAGCGATTGCCCAACTTGTTCGGCGAGGGCGAGATGACCCTGTGGTTTCATCCACGCTGCGCGGCCTACAAGCGCCCCCAGCCGTTTCTTCAGGCGCTCGAAGCAACGGCGCTCGAGATTCCGGAACACGCGGCGCTCGAGCAGATCGCGCGTGCGGGCGCGGCGCACCGGCGTCTGCCGCGTATCGATGGAGCGGAGCGTGCCCCGACCGGCCAGGCCCGCTGCCGCCACTGCCACCAGCCGATCGAGCGCGCGAGCTGGCGCATCCGGGTGGTGTTCTACGAGGAGGGGCGTTTCTTCCCAGGCGGATTCCTGCACCTCGCGTGCCGCAAGCCTTACCTCGAAACCACCGAGGTGCTCGATCGGCTGCTCGACTTGAGTCTAGGCCTCAGCGCCGATGAGCGCGCCGACCTCGCCCGCGCGTGCGCGGCATTGTCGGAGCTGGGTCAATAAATAAAATATATAAAACAATAAGATATAAATACTAGCTTATGTTTTTTATCATATAAGCTCCATTGATTGTAAATGCGGCGCGATGCACGGTAGCCTTGCTCGATAGGGGCAGCGGATAAAGAACACATGAACATCCACGAATATCAGGCCAAAGAGCTCTTGTCCGGTTTCGGCGTTTCCGTGCCGCCAGGCGGCGTCGCCTACAGTCCCGAGCAAGCGGTCTACGTGGCGACGGAGCTCGGCGGCTGGCACTGGGCGATCAAAGCACAGATTCACGCGGGCGGGCGCGGCAAGGCCGGGGGTGTCAAGCTCTGCCGCACCTATGCAGAAGTGGCCGCCGCGGCGAAGGCGATGCTTGGCGCGACGCTGGTCACGGCGCAAACGGGTCCACAAGGCAAGGTCGTCCATCGGCTCTACATAGAGAAGGCCGAGCCCTTCGTGCGCCAGCTCTACCTGGGGTTCGTGCTCGACCGCAAGGTCGAGCGGATCCGCGTGATCGCCTCGGCCGAGGGCGGCGTCGAGATCGAGGAGATTGCCGCGAGCCGCCCTGATTCGATCCTGCAGGAGCAAGTCGATCCGGCCGTGGGGCTGCAGCCGTTCCAGGCGCGCGAGCTGGCGTTCGGGCTCGGCCTCAACATCAAGCAGGTGAGCCAAGCGGTGACCAGCATCATGGGCTGCTATCGCGCCTTCCGGGATCTCGATGCGACCATGGTCGAGATCAATCCGCTGGTGGTCACCAAGGACGATCGCGTGCTCGCGCTCGATGCCAAGATGTCGTTCGACGACAACGCCATGTTCCGCCGCCCTCGGGTCACCGAGATGCGCGATGCCGCGGAGGAGGATCCACGCGAGGCGCACGCGGCGGAATTCGGCCTCAATTATGTCGGACTGACCGGCGACATCGGCTGCATCATCAACGGCGCGGGTCTCGCGATGGCGACCATGGACATGATCAAGCATGCCGGCGGCGAGCCCGCGAACTTTCTCGACGTCGGCGGCGGCGCCTCGCCCGAGCGTGTCGCGGCGGCCTTCAATCTGGTGCTCACTGACAAGAACGTCAAGGCGATCCTGGTCAATATCTTTGCGGGCATCAACCGCTGCGACTGGGTGGCGCAGGGCGTCGTGCAGGCGGCCAAGGACTTGCGCGTGCCGCTCGTGGTGCGCCTCGCCGGCACCAACGTTGAGGAGGGCAGGCGCATCATCGACGAGTGTGGCCTTCCCATCATTTCGGCCGATACCCTGGCGGAGGCGGCAGGCAAGGTGGTCGCGGCGGCGCGCGGCAAGGAGCCCGTATGAGCATCCTCATCGATGAGACGACTCGCGTGATCGTGCAGGGCTTCACCGGTGACAAGGCCACGTTCCACGCCAGGGAAATGATCGCTTACGGCACGAACGTCGTGGGCGGTGTGACGCCCGGCAAGGGCGGCCAAAGGCATCTCGACCGACCGGTATTCAATACCGTGAAAGACGCCGTGAGGGCCACCGGCGCCGAGGCGAGTCTCGCATTCGTGCCGCCCCCGTTCGCCGCGGATGCGCTCATGGAGGCGGCGGACGCGGGCGTAAGACTCGTATGCATCATCACCGACGGCATTCCCGCGCAGGACATGATGCGGGTCAAGCGTTACCTGCGCCGCTACCCCAAGACGCAGCGCACCACCATCGTCGGCCCGAACTGCGCGGGCATCATCAGCGCCGGCAAGGCGATGCTCGGGATCATGCCGAGCAACATCTACATTCGTGGCAGCGTCGGCGTCGTGTCGCGGTCCGGCACCTTGGGCTACGAGGCGGGCGCGCAGATGAAAGCGCTCGGCATCGGCGTCACCACCAGCGTCGGCATCGGCGGCGACCCGATCAACGGCAGCTCCTTCCTCGATCACCTGATGCTGTTCGAGGAGGACCCGGAGACCAAGGCGGTCGACATGATCGGCGAGATCGGCGGTCCGCAGGAGGCGGAGGCGGCGAAGTGGGTCCACGAGAACATGAAAAAGCCCGTGGTCGGCTACGTGGCCGGATTGACGGCGCCCAAAGGGCGGCGCATGGGTCACGCAGGCGCCATCATCTCGGCCGAAGGCGATAGCGCGGCCGAGAAATCGGAGATCATGAGGTCGTACGGCCTCAAGGTGGCGCCGAGCGCCGCGGAGCTCGGCTCGACGGTTGCGCTGGCGCTCTCCAAGGGGGCGTGAGAGCGTGCGGGACACCGCCGTGCCCGCCCGCGAGATCCCCGACAACTTCTCGCGCGCCGCGCTGCTCTTCGATCTGCTCGCCGGCGTGGTCGATCGCTACGAGCCGCGGGTTGCCGCCGTCTTGCGCAGTGAGCGCAGCACCGGCGAGATGCCGGCCGCGCTCGTCGCCCAGGCGTTGCGTGCCCAGGGCATCTGGTTCCAACTGCTCGCGATCGCGGAGCAGAACCGTGACATGCGCAATCGCCGCGAAGTGGAGCGTGAGCGGGGCTACGAGCAGCTCAAGGGGACCTTCGCCGGCGTGTTTGCGGCGGCGGCGGCGGAGGGTATCCCGGGTGCCGAAATCCGTGCCGCTCTCTCCGGCCTGCGCGTGCGGCCGGTCATCACGGCGCATCCCACCGAGGCCAAACGCGTCACGGTGATGGAGCGGCATCGGCGGATCTACCTCCGGCTCCTCGAGCTCGAATCGCCCCGCTGGACCGATCGGGAGCGGCGCGAGCTGATCCAGGCGCTCGGCGACGAGATCGAGCTTCTTTGGCTCACCGGGGAGCTCAAGCTCGAGAAACCCACCGTCGACCAAGAGGTAGCCTGGGGACTTTATTTCTTCAACGAGAATCTGTTCGACGTGGTTCCGCAGATACTCGCCAAGGCTGAAAGCGAGTTCGCCAAGCATTTTCCGCGCGAAACGCTCGAGGTTCCGCAGCTGTTGCAATTCGGCTCCTGGATCGGAGGCGATCGCGACGGCAACCCGTACGTCACCAGCGAAGTCACGCGCCGGACCTTGTGGGAGACGCGGCTTGCGGCCTTGCGCCGCTACCGCTCCCGCGTGCTCGACCTGGTCAGGAATCTGAGCATCGAGGATCACGCGCTGGCGTTGCCGGAATCGTTCCGCGAGGCGGTGGCGCACGCCATCCGCGCGGCGCCGGACGGCGAGGCGCGCGCCGCGCGCAACCGCGGCGAGATCTTCCGGCAATTCTTGAGCTGCGTGCTCGCGCGGATCGAGGTCACGATCGACCACGCCGAACGCGAAGAGCCCGCGCCCGAGGAGTTCGGCTACCGCAGCGCCGACCGCCTGATCGACGACATCGATCTCGCGCGCAACGCGCTCGCCGAGGCGGGTGCGAGGCGCCTCGCCGACGCGCTGCTCTTGCCGCTGCGCCGCGAAGTCGGCGTGTTCCGGTTCTGCACCGTGCGCCTCGACGTGCGCGAGAACAGCATGCGCATCAATCAGACGCTGGCGGCCATGTACCGCGCGCGGCACCCGGGCGCCGACGCGCCGGCCGCGGACTCGCCGGAGTGGACGCAATGGCTCAAGTCCGAGCTCGCGGCGCCGCGCAACGGGTTGCCGGCGTACCAAGGATTGCCCGCGGAGGCGGCGGAGACGCTCGCGACGTTTCGCACCATCGCGCGTCTGCGCGAAGAGGTCGATCGCGAGGCGTTCGGCGCACTGATCTTGAGCATGACGCGCAGTGCCTCGGACATTCTGGGCGTCTATCTGCTCGCGAAGGAGGCCGGCCTGTTCGCCGACGCGGCGGCG
>JBEKVP010000114.1:0-7147 GCA_049513935.1 Steroidobacteraceae bacterium | reverse complement strand
TCATCACCACCAACAAGTTCTCCCTTACCCTGCAGCTTCCTTTCTCGTATACACAACAGATCGCCGCGGTGCCAGGCGTCGCCGTGGTCACCTGGATCACCTGGTTCGGCGGCTATTACCAGGAATCGAAGAACTTCGTGTTTGCCCTGCCGATCGATACCGACACGTACTTCGATCTGCACAAGAACGAGTTCGTGGTGAGCGACGCGGACATGACCGCCTTTCGCAACACGCGCACCGGCGCCCTGGTCAACACGGCACTCATGAAGAAATACGGATGGAAGGTGGGCGACAAGCTCCCGCTACACTCGACCATCTGGACGCAAAAGGCGGACGGCTCGCTCAACTGGACCTTCGATATCGTCGGCACGTTCGATGCAAAGGACCCGACGCAAAAGAGCCAGATGTCCACGGCCATGCTGTTCCATTACGTGCTGTTCGACGAGGGCCGCAGCTTCGGCAAGGGCTATGTCGGCTGGTTCGAGGAGCGCGTCACCGACCCGTCCCAATCCGCGGTCATCGCCCAGAAGATCGACGCCCTGTTCGCGAATTCGCCCAACGAAACCAAGACCCTGCCCTCCAAGGACTTTGCGGTCGCGTTCATGAAGCAGCTCGGCGATGTGGGCTTCGTGCTGCGCGCCATTCTCGGCGCGGTGTTCTTCACCCTGTTGTTCCTGACCGGCAATACCATGATGCAATCGGTGCGCGAGCGGGTGCCCGAGCTTGCGGTCCTGAAGACGCTCGGCTTCACCGACGGCAAAGTGCTTGCGCTGGTCATCGGCGAGTCGCTCCTGCTCTGCGTGCTCGCGGCAATCATCGGCCTCGCGTTGAGCTACCCGCTTCTACCGATCGTTCAACAAGGCCTGCAGGGAATCGACCTGTCGCACGGGGCCCAGCTCCCCGGTTTAGGCGTCGCCGTCCTTCTGGCGCTGCTCGTCGGGACGCCGCCCGCGATTCGAGCCATGCGACTCAACGTGGTCGACGCGCTCATGGACAAGCGCTGAACGCACGGGAGTCCTTAAGAAATGCTCAAGCAATTGATCGCGGTCAGCCTCATGAGTCTTCAGACGCTGCCGCAGCGCATCGGCGCCTCGAGCGTCATCGTCATCGGCATCGCAGGTGTGGTCGCGGTGCTGGTCTCGGTGCTGGCGATGGCCGCGGGCTTCCGCCACACCATGGCCGACAGCGGGCGTCCCGACCGGGTCATCATCCTGCGCGGCGGATCCGACGCCGAGCTCAACAGCAACCTGACGCGCAGCGACGTCGATAAGATCGGCAACGCGCCAGGCCTCGCCAAAGACGCCGACGGCAAGGCGATCTTGTCGAGCGAGCTCGTGACGGTCGCGAACGTGCCCAAGATCGACACCGGCACCGACAGCAACGTCACCTTGCGCGGTGTGGGGCTGCAGCTCCTCAAGGTGCGCCCCGAGCTCAAGATCGTCGACGGGCGTATGTTCCACCCGGCCGTGCGCGAGCTCATTGCCGGCGCCGGGGCGGTCAAGCAATTCCGCGGGCTCACTCCCGGGAGCGTCCTGCACCTGCGCAACGCCGACTGGACGGTGACGGGCGTGTTCACGAGCAACGGCGACGTGCACGAATCCGAGCTCCTCGCGGATGTCGACACGGTAGGCTCGACCCTTGAGCGGACCGGCTACAGCTCGGCGGTGGGCCTGCTCAAAAGCCCGGCCGATTTCGACCACTTCAAGGACGCACTCACGACCGATCCCTCGCTCACGGTCGACGTGGAGCGCGAGCCCGAGTACTACGCCGCACAGTCGAAGCAGCTCTCCGATATCATCACGATCGTCGGCAACACGGTCGCCATCATCATGGCGATCGGCGCCATGTTCGGTGCGCTCAATACAATGTACTCAGCCGTCGATGCGCGCGGACTCGAAATCGCCACCTTGCGCGCCATCGGTTTCGGGGCCCTGCCGGTGCTGCTGTCGGTGATGGTCGAGGCGCTCATCTTGTCGCTTCTCGGCGGCATCATCGGCGCCGCCCTCGCCTGGTTCTTCTTCAACGGCCACAGGGTCTCGACACTGGGAGGTGCCTTCGCCCAGGTGGTCTTTCAACTCACCGTTACCCAGACGCTGATCGTGACCGGCATCGTCTGGGCCTGTGCCATCGGGGTGCTCGGCGGGCTGTTTCCGGCCCTGCGCGCGGCCCGGTTGCCGGTCGCCGAAGCACTGCGCGCTGCGTGAGGGCGTCCGACTCGCTGCATGACGGCGTTGAAAAACCTCGCCGCGGCCCCCATTAACCCGCGATGTAAGGAATCGCCGGCGTCCGGCGCGGTCCGACAGGGCCGCCCGGGTCCCGCAGCCTTCGGTGGGTGCGCCGGCGAGGTGTTAGAATGCGATACAGCTACTAGAGGAAACTGACCATGGCCAATTTTCCCGGCAACAATGCGGTGTTCCCCGGTTCGGGGGTCGACAGCCGCAGCGTTTTCATCATGCGCACCTACACGCACGTGGTAGGCGGCATCCTGGGCTTCATCCTGGCGGAGCTCGCGTTGTTCGAGTCCGGTCTTGCCGGGCAGATCGTGCGCTTCATGTTCGGCTTCAACTGGCTGCTCATTCTGGGCGCGTTCATGTTGATCGGCTGGCTCGCGACGCGCACTGCGCAAACCTCGACCTCGATCGGCATGCAGTACTTCGCCTATGCGATGTACGTGCTCGCCGAGGCGATCATCTTCGTCCCGCTCCTGTACCTCGCGAACCTGAAGGCCCCGGGCACCATCGACAGCGCGACCCTCGTCACCCTGCTCGGCGCGGGCGGCCTGATGGTCGTCGCGCACCGCACGCGCAAGGATTTCTCTTTCCTGCGCGCGATTCTCATGTGGGGCGGTATCCTCGCGCTGATCGCGATCATTGGCGGCGTGGTCTTCGGCTTCCAGCTCGGCACTTGGTTCTCGGTGCTCATGATCGGATTCGCCGGCGCGGCCGTGCTCTACGACACCTCGAACATCATTCACTACTATCCGGAAGACCGGTATGTGTCCGCGGCGATGCAGCTCTTCGCCTCGATCGCGCTGATGTTCTGGTACGTGTTGCGGCTGTTGATGGGCAACCGCAACTAACACCGGGGGCGCCCACTGGCCGACCGCGCCTCTAGCCGGCCGCGCCTAGCTGAGCAGCATCGTCCCGCCCATATAGGGTCCGAGGGCGGGCGGTACCAGGACGGTACCGTCCGCCTGCTGGAAGTTCTCCAGAATCGCCACGAGCGTGCGTCCCACCGCGACCCCCGAGCCATTCAGGGTATGCACCGGCTCGGGTTTGCCGCTCGCGGGGTTGCGCCAGCGCGCCTGCATCCGGCGCGCTTGGAACGACTCGAAGTTGCTGCAGGATGAGATCTCACGGTAGCGGCCTTGCGACGGCAGCCACACTTCGAGGTCGTAGGTCTTCGCGCTCGAGAATCCCACATCCCCGGCGCACAGCGCGACCACTCGGTACGGCAGCTCGAGCGCCTTGAGCACCGCCTCGGCGTGTCGCGTGAGCTCCTCGAGCGCCTCGTAGGATCTCTCCGGCCGCACGATCTGCACCAACTCCACCTTCTCGAACTGGTGCTGGCGGATCATGCCGCGCGTGTCCTTACCGGCCGCGCCCGCTTCGGAGCGGAAGCACGGGGTGTGCGCCACGAATTTCATGGGAAGCGCGGCCGCGTCGAGGATCTGATCCCGCACCAGGTTGGTGACGGGCACCTCGGCCGTGGGGATCAGAAAATACCCCGGATCGCCGCGCACGGCGAACAGATCCTGCTCGAATTTCGGCAGTTGGCCGGTGCCCACGAGCGCGGCGGCGTGCACCAGATAGGGTACGTACGCCTCGCGGTAACCGTGCTCGCGCACGTGCAGATCCAGCATGAACTGAATGAGCGCGCGGTGCAGCTTCGCGAGATTCCCGGTCATCACCACAAACCGCGCGCCCGAGATGCGCGCGGCCGCGTCGAAATCGAGTCCGAGGCGCGCGCCGACCTCGACGTGATCCTTGGGCGCGAAGTCGAGCTTTCGCGGCTCGCCCCACCGGCGGACCTCGACGTTGCTCGTCTCGTCGCGCCCGTCGGGGACGCTCGCGTGCAAGAGATTGGGAAGTCCCAATTGCCAGCTCGAGAGCTCGGTCTGGATTGTCTCGAGCTCGCCTTCGGCGACTTTGAGCTCCGCGGCCAGGGACTCCCCGAGCGCCAGCAGGGGCGCGGCGTCGCGGCTCTGGGCCTTTGCCTGCCCCGCTGCCTTGGCGTTGGCGTTGCGCTCGGCGCGCAGCCGATCGGCCTCGATCTGGCTCGCCTTGCGCCGCTCTTCCAGGGCTGAGGCCGCGGCGACATCCAAGGCAAATCCGCGGCGCGCGAGATTGGCCGCCACTGCCTGCAAATCGCTGCGCAAAAGCTTGGGATCGAGCACGTTACTTCCTCTGCACCGTTCGGGCGCTTATTCTAGCGAACGCACGCCTTAAGTGCGCTCAAGAGCCGCCGGCGCCCCGGGCTTTGTCGCGGGCGCGTCGGCTCGCGAGCGCCTCGCCGATCTTGATCTCGAGTCCGCGCGCCACGGGCACGTAGTAGCGGCGCTCCGGCATGCCGTCCGGAAAATAGCGCTCGCCCGCGGCGTACGCATCGGGTTCGTCGTGCGCATAGCGGTAGTCCTTGCCGTATCCGATCTCCTTCATGAGGCGCGTGGGTGCGTTGCGTAGATGAAGCGGCACTTCGAGAGATCCGAGGCTCGACGCATCCTCTTTCGCCGCGTTGAACGCGGTATACACCGCGTTGCTCTTCGCCGCGCAGGCCATGAATACGATCGCCTGGGCGATGGCGAGTTCGCCCTCGGGGCTTCCCAGCCGCTCGTACACAGCGCACGCCTCCAGGCTCAAGGTGAGCGCGCGCGGATCGGCGTTGCCGATGTCCTCGCTCGCCATGCGCACCGCGCGCCGCGCGATGTACAGCGGGTCGCAGCCTCCGGCCAGCATCCGGCAGAGCCAATACAAGGCGGCGTCCGGGTCGCTCCCGCGCACCGACTTGTGCAGCGCAGAGATCTGGTCGTAGAAGTTCTCTCCGCCCTTGTCGAAGCGCACATAGGTGCTGCCAATGACCGCGCGCATGGTGTCGGTATCCAGGCGGTGTCTCGGGCCCTCCGCGGCGGCGAGATCGGCCGCGGTCTCCAATAGATTGAGCATGCGGCGCGCGTCGCCGTCGGCGGCCGCGAGGAGCAGCTCCCGCGCTCCCGCCTCGAGCTCGAGCTGCAAGCGGCCGAGCCCTCGCTCCGGGTCCTCGAGCGCACGATCCAGGAGCTTGCCGAGATCCTCCGTGGTGAGCGGCTTCAGCACGTACACCCGCGCCCGCGACAGCAAGGCATTGTTGACTTCGAACGAGGGATTCTCGGTGGTCGCGCCGATGAAGATCAGCGTCCCGTCCTCGACGTAGGGCAAAAACGTATCTTGTTGAGATTTATTGAAGCGGTGCACCTCGTCCAAGAAGAGCACCGTATCGCGCGTGCCGCGCAGGCTCCGTGCCTGCTCGACCACGGCCCGTATGTCCTTGATGCCGGCGAGCACTGCCGAGAGCGACACGAACTGCGCCTTCGCGCCGGTCGCCACCAGGCGTGCGAGCGTGGTCTTGCCGGTGCCGGGCGGTCCCCAGAGAATCATCGAGTGCGGCCGCCCGGACTCGAGAGCCCGGCGCAAGGGGGCTCCCGGTCCGAGCAAGTGCGGTTGGCCCACGTATTCATCGAGCGACTGCGGGCGTAGCCGATCGGCCAGCGGCCGGTACGTGCCGTCGCCGACCGGGGTCACTTGCTGTCGCGTCCGATCACATCGACCCCCGGCGGCGGGGTGAAGCTGAACAGATCCGGTGCGAACTTCGGATTCTTCACCGGGTGCGTGAAAGTCAGCTGCGTGATCTGATTGAGCTTGTCCGCGAGGAACATCGAGGCGAGCTCGCCGTCCTTGTCGAATCCGATGCGCACCAGCTGGAAATCCGTGTCCGGATGCTTCGGCACGAGCTGGAACCAGCGCAGCCCCCCCTCGTCGGGCAGCGCCTTGATGTCGAATTGATTGCTCACCGAACCCGTGCCCGAGAGCAGCATCGCCGGAGTGCTGGCGAGCGTCCCGTCGACGCGGCGCACATTGGCCTGTGCCAGATCCTTGTCGTAGAACCAGATCTGCTTGCCGTCCGCGAGGATCAATTGCTCGGACGGCTCGGAGTAGTCCCAGCGGAATTTACCGGGGCGCTCGAGATAGAACTTGCCCGCCGCGCCGCGCAAGACGTGCCCCTGTCCGTCCTCGATGGTTTGCTTGAAGTCCGCCGACCAGCTCGACAGGCCGGTCAAATACTTCTCGACCTCGCTCGCGGGCGAGGCAGTTGCCGACGCCGCACCAAGCACCGCCGCCGGTGCAGAAACGATGGCCGCAATCAGGACGGCTGCCATTCGGACGGTTGCAATACGATAGCTCACTCCACTCACTCCTCCGGCGGCGGGGCGCCAAAGATCTCTCGCGCCCCATTCGGCTGCAACGGCCCCACGAGGCCCGCCGCCTCCATGGCCTCCACCAGGCGCGCCGCCCGGTTGTAGCCGATCTTGAGCCGGCGCTGCACGCCGGAGATGGAGGCCTTGCGGGTCTCGGTGACCACGCGCACCGCCTCATCGTAAAGCGGATCGGCCTCGGCGTCGGCGAAAGCGCCCTCCGCACCCTCTTCGTCATCGGCCGGGAAGCCCGGCACCGGCGTTCGCGGACCGTCGAGAATCTCGTCGATGTAGGTCGGCGCCGATCCGGCCTTGAGGCCGGCCACCACGCGGTGCACTTCCTGGTCCGAGACGAATGCGCCGTGCACGCGCGTCGGAATCGACGTGCCCGGTGGCAGATAGAGCATGTCGCCGTGGCCGAGGAGCGACTCCGCGCCCATCTGATCGAGAATGGTGCGCGAGTCCACCCTGGCGGAGACCTGGAACGCAATGCGCGTCGGGATGTTGGCCTTGATGAGGCCGGTGATCACATCGACCGACGGCCGCTGGGTCGCCAGGATGAGATGAATGCCGGAGGCCCGCGCCTTCTGCGCCAAGCGCGCGATCAGCTCCTCGACCTTCTTACCGACGATCATCATGAGATCGGCCAGCTCGTCGATGATCACCACGACGAATGGGAGCGTGGTCAGCTCCTCGATA
>JBEKVP010000113.1:0-7174 GCA_049513935.1 Steroidobacteraceae bacterium | reverse complement strand
GCTCCGTCCTCGACTTCGGAAATGTCATGACCATCAAAGCCGGCCTGGCGCAGCGTCTTTTTGACGATCATGCGCATCGCCGAGGAATCGTCCACGATCAGAATTCTCATCGATTGCTCCGAGAGGCCCGCGTCGGTGCGGCCGTCCTGCCATTAGTCGGCCGTGCAAGGCTGTTCTTGACGGCATTGGGATAGGGGAATTCCTCAACTTGAATACTGCACTGCAGCGTTCGCTAGGTCGCATCGGCGAGCTCGATGATGCGTTGCGGGATCTGCGGAAGCGGCACCAGCGATTGCGCCGCGCCGATCTGCCAAGCGGCGCCCGGCATGCCCCACACCACGCTGGTTTTCTCGTCCTGCGCCATCGTCGCGGCGCCGGCTTCCCGCAGCTCCTTCATGCCTTCGGCGCCGTCGCGGCCCATGCCGGTGAGCATCACGCCGATCGAGTTGCGGCCCGCGCTTTGCGCTACCGAGCGAAACAACACGTCGACCGAGGGCCTGTGGCGGTTGACCAGGTCCCCATCGCTCAGGCGGCACTGGTATCGGGCGCCGTTGCGCTCTACGAGCAGGTGCCGATCGCCTGGCGCGATGTAGGCGTGTCCGGCCAGGACGGGCTGGCCGTCGTGCGCTTCGCACACGTTCAGCACCGAGCATGCATCCAAGCGCAGCGCGAACGGTCCGCTGAAGGCCTTTGGAATGTGCTGGGCGATCACCACGCCCGGAATGTCGGAGGGCAGGCGCGAGAGCACTTCCCGGATCGCCTCGGTCCCGCCGGTCGATGCGCCGATGGCGATGATTCGATCGGTGGTCGAGAAGTGGGTCGGGGCATTGCGCTTCGGCAGCACGGCGCTCGCGTCATGACGATCCGCCACCGCTGTGGACTTCGTGTCCACCAGCGCCTTGACTTGGGCGCGCGCCGCCATCTTGACCTTTTCGATGATCTCTTGCGCCGAGGCTTTGACGCCCTGAGTGACGTCGACGGTCGGCTTGGCGACAAAATCGACGGCGCCGAGCGCGAGCGCGTCGAGCGCCACGGCCGCCCCGTTCTGCGTGAGCGAGGAGCACATGACGACCGGCATGGGACGCAGGCGCATGAGGTTGCGCAGGAACGCGAGTCCGTCCATGCGCGGCATCTCGACATCGAGCGTCAGGACGTCGGGGTTGAGCTGTTTGATCTTTTCGCGCGCGACGTACGGATCGGGCGCGGTTCCCACCACCTCGATACCCGGGTCGGATGACAGGATCTCGGTGAGCAGCTGGCGCATCACCGCGGAATCATCGACCACGAGCGCGCGAATTTTCTTGTTCATGAAGCGTCCTTAGCCTAGAACAATTCCACCGAGCCGGATTCCACTTGCGTCGGCTCGAATTCCCGCTCGCGCTCGAACACGGCGCGATTGACCGTCGAGGTGAGGCGCTTCACCCGAACTTTGCCGGTCGAGGGACTGTAGAAGAGCTTGCGCGCAAAGCAGTCCCCGAGGTCCTCCGCGGTGATGGCGAATCCTTCAGTCTTGAGGTATTCGCGTACGAATTCCGCGTTGCGCGCGCCGACGTCGAGCGACATGTCGAGCACCTTGCCGCCGCCGATCACCTTGAATTCGAGATTCGCGCGCTGGCCGCCGAGATTCATGATGTCGTTGATCAACCGCTCCATCGCGACGTTGCCGTAGCGCGTGGCGGAACTCACCAATCCATCCGACCAGGCAGTCGTGCCGCCGGAGCGGTCGAGCGGCAGCATGAAGTGGTTCATTCCGCCGATGCCGAGTTTGCGATCCCGAACGCAGGCCGATACGCAGGAGCCGAGCACGGTGAATATGGCTTCGCTGTGACGGGTGACGTAATACTCGCCCGGCAGCAACTTTGCGACCGACATCCCCATGTCGGCGTCCCAGGTGCGGCGAATGTGGCCGAAGTGAGGCAGGGCGGGCGGAAGCTGCGCAGTCGCGTCCCGGAATGCGGCGCTCATCAGTCCACCCGCCGGTACACGGTCCGGCCGACGAGCTTGTAGCGCCGCGTCACGTTCAGCAGATTCTCGGAATGGCCGATGAACAACCAGCCGCCCGGCTCCTGCAGGTCGGCCATGCGCTCGAACAGCGCCCGCTGCGTCGGCTTGTCGAAATAGATGACCACGTTGCGGCAAAAAATGACGTCAAAGATGCCCTTCATCGGCCAGGGATCGAGCAGGTTCAACTGCTTGAACGTGATGAGCGACTTGAGCTCGTCCGACGCTGAGTAGAAACCGGGCCGGGCGGCGGCGGGCAGGAAGCACTTCGCGCGGCGCTCGGCCGAAACGCCCTTGAGGCGCTCCGCCGCGTACACCCCCGCCGCCGCAGTCGCGACCACTTTGGAGTCGATGTCCGTGGCGAGCAGCCGGATGTCCCAGTTGCGCAGGTGCTTAAGCGCCTCACGCATGACGATGGCGAGCGAATAGGGCTCCTCGCCGGTCGAGCAGCCTGCCGACCAGACTCTCATGCGGCGGGTCAGCGTGCGCTCCACCTCGATTTGCGGGAAAGCTTCCTCCGCGAGCTGCTTGAAGTGGTAGTCCTCGCGGAAGAACGAGGTGAGATTCGTCGTGATGGCATTCGTAAGTTCCTGCAGCTCGCCGGCCGCGCCATCCTCGAGCACCCGGCAATATTGCGCGAACGACTCCAGCCCGAGCTTGCGGACACGCCGCGCGAGGCGCCCATAGAGGAGCTCGCGCTTCGCCTCGGACAGCGCGATCCCGGTTTGCCGGTGAATCAGCTGGCGCAGGCGCTGGAATTCAGGGTCCGTCAGCTCGAATTCCTGTTCCGCGGTCTGAGTATTCATGCCGGGCGATCGTCGGTCGTGAATAATTCGACCGCGTCGGACGGATGCGCGGCGATTTCCCGCCATTCGTCGGTCTCGCGCGCCATCATGCGCGTGAACAGCAGCCGTTCCTCCGCCATGCTGAAGGAGCGAAACTGCCGCTCGCGCAGCTGCCGCCAAGACTCCTCCGAGCCCGCGCGCCGCGGGTCGCCGAGCAGCGCCTCAAGCGCCCGCAGGGCATCCGCGGCGTGGGTGAGCCCCTGCATCACTCGGTCGTGGGACTGAATGGCCATGACGACGGCCGCTATCTGCGGCGGGCCGGCGGCGGCCACCCCGGAGGCATGGGCGGAATCGCGCTCTCGCGTACCGAATACGCCATGGAGCGAGGCGAGCAGCTCATCCATCGCCGCACCGTCGATGGACGTGCAGGCATCGACTTGCGCCGCCGCCCACTTCAGCCAGTCGCGGCACTGCGCCAGCGCAAGCTCGCGCGATTCCATCGCCGCCCCGCTCGGCGTGCCCGCCGCACTGGTTTGTGCCTTCATGATCGAAAGCGGGTGCCATGACCGCGTTCACCCGCGGACTCGCTTGCCGGAAAGTACAGCATCTCGGCCACGCCGATCAGAGCCGCGGTCCGTCGCAGCGTCTCGGAGGCGCCGAGCCAGGTGCAGCCGATCCCGCGCTGCCGGCAAGTGCGCCAGAGGCTCGCCAGCAGTTGCAGGATCGCCGTATCGATCTCCTCGACACGGGTTCCGTCGACGGCGACGGCGCGGCCTTCATCGAGGCGCGCGAGCAGCGTCCGGCGCAGGTCGCCCGCTTGCGCGATCGACAGCCGGCCGTCGAGCTCGATGGCTGCCGGCTCCTTCGGGCGCTTCGGTTTTGAGGCGCGCGTCGATCTTTTCTTGCTCACGCTGCCGCGGCTCCCGGTGATACCTGATCCACGCTGTTGCCGATGAGCCGATCGATGTCGAGCAGAATCAGCATTTTTTCTTCGATCGTGGCAAGCGCCTTGACGAATACGGTATCGACGTTCCCGCATACCTCCGGCGGCGGCTGGGTCTCTGCGGGATCGACGTTGTAGACCTCGGAAACGGCATCGACCACGACGCCGACCGTGCGCTCCCCACCCGCGCTCATGACCCGAACGACGATGACGACGGTGGTCGCTCCGAACTCGATGGTTTCGAGACCGAAGCGGCGCCGCAAGTCGAGGATCGGCACGACCGCGCCGCGAAGATTGATCACGCCCAAGATGTAGTCCGGCGTATGTGGTATGCGGGTCACCCTGTCCCAGCCCTTGATCTCCTGCACGCGCAGGATATCCACGCCGTACTCCTCGCCGGCCAGCATGAACGTCAGATATTGCTCGCTCGCATCCGCAGCGGCCTTGTCGGCATTCGTCGCAGCTTTCGCAGTGCTCATAAATCACCCTCTCCTGGAAATCCAAAAACCCTTGAAAACTCCCGTCTCACGCGGCGCGCGCTCCGCGGCGTTGCTTCGCGACCGAGCGAATGAGATCGGGGACATCGATGATCAACGCCACGGTGCCGTCGCCGAGGATGGTCGCGCCGGCGATTCCGGCGACGGCCTTGAAATTCGATTCGAGGCTCTTGATGACCACCTGCTGCTGCGCGAGCAGGTCGTCCACGAGAACGCCGGCGCGCTTGCCGTCCGCTTCGACGACGACCAGCAAGCCTGCCTCGGCGCTCTTGCTGTCGGCATCCACGCCGAACAGCTCGCAAAGCTTGACCACCGGAAGATATTCGTTGCGAAGACGGAACACCTCGGCCCGTCCGGCCAGCGTGTTGACCCGATCGCGCGAGACCTGGATGGTCTCGACGATGGCAACCAGCGACATGATGTAGATCTCCTTGCCGACCCGCACCAGCTGCCCGTCGAGGATGGCGAGCGTCAGCGGCAGGCGAATGCGGATCGTGCTGCCCACACCTTCCTTCGAGGCGATCTGCACGTGGCCGCCCAGATCGTTGATGTTCCGGCGCACCACGTCCATGCCCACGCCGCGGCCGGACACGTCGCTGATCTGCTCCGCGGTGGAAAAGCCCGGCATGAAGATCAAATTGTCGATCTGCTCGTCGGTCAGCTCCTGATCCGGCGCAATGAGATTGCGCTCGCGGGCCTTCTGCAGAACTTTCGCCTTGTTGATGCCGGCGCCGTCGTCGCTCACCTCGATGATGATATTGCCGCCCTCGTGAAACGCGCCGAGCTCCAGAGTGCCGGTCTCGCTCTTCCCGGCGGCGAGGCGGCGCTCCGGCGTCTCCAGGCCGTGGTCCAAGGCGTTGCGCACCAGATGCACGAGCGGATCGCTGATCTTCTCGAGCACCGTCTTGTCGAGCTCGGTACCCTCGCCCGCGAGCTTGAGCTCGACCTTCTTGCCGAGCTTGCGCGATAAATCGTGCACGATGCGCGGAAAGCGGTTGAACGCAAAGCTGATGGGAAGCATGCGAATCTGCATCACGCTTTCCTGCAGCTCTCGGGTATTGCGGGCTAGCTGCGAGAGCCCCTGGCGCAGCCGATCGAGATCGTCCGGCTCGATGCCGTCCGCGAATCCGCTCAGCATCGACTGAGTGATGATCAGCTCGCCGACCAGATTGATGATGGCATCGACCTTCTCGGTCGCGACCCGAATGGAGCCGGATTCGCCGCCGATCTTTTGGACGGAAGCCGCAGCCGGAGTTCTCTCCGCGTCGGCTGACACGACGCTCTTCCCGGTGGCCGGAGGCGGCTTGAGGTCGGCCGGAGCGGCCTTGACGTCGGCGGACGATGCGGCGCTCGCCGCCGGCTCCTTGGTCTCGGGGCCGCCATGCACCGCTCGCGGCGCGCCTCCGACCTCGGTGAACTCGAGCCGGCAGCCCGAGTCGACCCAGTCGAAAATGTTGTCGATCTCGCTTCGCGGGATTGGACCCTTAAGCTCGATGCTCCAAGCGAGATGGCAGGCTTCCGGATCGAGCGCGTCGAGCGTCGGCAGCCGCGAATCGTCCGCTCGGACGGTGATTTCTCCGAGGCGCTCGAGCTCCGCGAACATCCGCGTCGGCTCGTTGCGCAGGCGCAGCAAGTCGGCGACCGGCTCAAATGCGATGCGCCAGCCGCGGGGCTGGTCGGCCGCGTGCACCACACCGGACGGCGCCGAGGCGGACGGCGCCGAGGCGGGCGGCGCCGCGGACGGCGCGGCGAGTCCAGCCGGAGCTACCCGCTCCCCCAGGATGTGCGTGATGTCGGCGTTGATCGCCGCGATGCGTTCGCCATCGAGGGGCCGTTCCGCCTCGGTCGCCTCAATCATGTCGCGCAGACAGTCGCAGGCTTGCAGCAGCGTTTGGATCGCCTCCGCGGTAACGGGCCGCACGTTGTTGCGCATTTCGTCGAGCAGCGTCTCGACGCCGTGGGTGAAGTGGGCAACCTCGCCGAAACCGAAGGTCGCCGATCCGCCCTTGATGGAGTGGGCGGCGCGGAAGATCGTATTGATGTTCTCGGTGTCGGCGGTGGCACCGAGACTTAGGAGGCCCGACTCCATGATGTCGAGACCCTCCCGGCTCTCCTGGAAGAAGACTTTGATGATCTCTGCCATTTCCGGATCAAGTGTCATGCTCGATTTCCTGCTTGCGTGGAGGCGGGCGGCGCTGCGCCGGACCGCTCAAATCACTCGCGCAACGGTGGCCAGCAATTGCGGCGGGTTGAACGGTTTGACGATCCAGCCCGTGGCGCCGGCGCTCTTGCCGTCCGCCTTCCTCTCCTGGCTCGACTCGGTGGTGAGTATCAGCATCGGCACGAACTTGTAGCCGGGTAGCCCCCGCAGCTCGCGCACCAAGGTGATCCCGTCCATCCGCGGCATGTGAACGTCGGTGAGAACGAGATCGACGATCGCCTCGCGCGCCAGGTCGAGCGCCTCGACGCCGTCGCAAGCCTGCAGGACTTCGTAGCCGGCGGCCTTGAGAGTGACCAACACCATTTGCCTCATGGACGCTGAGTCATCCACCGCAAGAATTTTCTTCGCCATGTGACATCGTCTCCGCTACGTGAAATCGTCTCCGCTACGGGTAGGGCCCACGCATCACCACAGTGTTATCGTCACTCGATGCGGAAAATGCGTAGGGGAAAGTCTGCTAAGTCGGCTGGCGGCTCGAATTATTCGAGCGCGAGGGCAATAGTGCCGACTGCGTCACGCTATCCGTTCCGCCACGGGCGGCCGCAGCGGCCTGTCGCCGGCGCCGAGCAGCGACAAGAGCTCGGGGGCCGATTCCCCCGTTTTCTGCACGAGGGCCGGCAGATCCTTGACATCCGCGCCGACCGAGCGGAGGGCGGCCGGAGAGATGCGCGGGGCATCCTCGCGGTCGGTGCTGCCGATCTCGGCGAGGACCGCAACGCTGTTCGCG
>JBEKVP010000112.1:0-7205 GCA_049513935.1 Steroidobacteraceae bacterium | reverse complement strand
AGGGTCCGCCGAACAGTTGCCCCGCGGACAACTGATGGCACCCATAAAGCTACCTTGGCCGTTGCTGATCTTGGTCTGCGCAGGGCTCACCATCCTTCGCGTGGAACAAACGAGTCCGGGTGCAGCCGGTGCCATCTCCGGGGCAGCGGCCGCTGAAGCGCAGACGCGAGGGCCCGAATTGGGGGTCGTCATAATGCGAACGGGCGATGATGATCGTCCGCTCGCAGCGCCGGGACAGAAGATCAGCCTCGGAGTCGGCGTCGGCAATCAAAACGGCGATACCGACGCTCATTCAGTGGTTCTTACGGTGAAGTTGCCCTCTGGCCTCACGCTGCAGAACGCGAGTCCCGCTCCGACCAAGGTGGACGGTTCAAGCTTGGTCTGGGATCTCGGAACCCTAGCAGCCCATGCTTTCCCTCAAACCTTCGACCTGGATCTTGCGATAGCACAGGATGCTCCGTCGCAGCTCACCGTGTCGGCCGATGCAACATCCAGCGACAGCGAAAAACACACCGAAAGCAGCAGCGACACCATTCCAATCGTTGTGACCCCCCCCGCCGCGGACCTCGTCGTGCAGTCCACCTTGGGATCCCGTGCACTCACCGTCGGTAACCCGCTGCAGTTCAGCGCAAGCGTGATCAATCGCGGCAATATCACCGCGTCCGGGATCCTGTTGAAGCTGGTGCTTCCGCCCAAAGTATCATTCAAATCCGGCGATCCCGCCCCCACCGCGAGCGGCGGCGATGCCACGACCTGGCAGCTCGCCGACATCGCGCCGGGAGCCTCGCGCACGGTCGCGGTCACGATCGATGCGGACATCAGCCTCGCGGCGAGCGCCTCGGAACATACGCCCGAGAACGTGCTGAAGTTCGAGATCGACGCAACCACCACGACCACTCTGGTCACTCCGGCCAGTAACCATCTCGAGATCGATAAACGCATCGAGCCAGCGGGCTCCGACCTGAAGGTCTGGCTCGGAGTCCAAGGTGCCGAGAACCCAGGCGAGCTGCCGGTCGGCAAGGACGTGACCTATACGATCACCTATGGCAATTACGGCAACGCACCGGCCCAGCACGCCTCGGTGTCCCTGAGTCTGTGGGAGGGTCTGAGTTTCCGCCATTCGGAAGTAACGCCGACAGCAACCGCCAAAAGCGACAAGTTCGGCGGCGGCGTTCTCACCTGGGATGTGGGAGATCTTCCCGTCGGACGATCGAGCGTCATCAAATCGCAGGTCCATGTCGATTCGGTGCCCGAGACCGGCAGCCTGGTGATGGCGACGATTTCGACCCCCGGCGGCAACGTGAACCTGTCGGAGAGCACCGCCTATTCGTGGCGTCGGGCGGCGCGAAGCGCGGGGCGCACCGCCGCTGGCGGGGCGACGCGCAGCGGACATGCGATGCTATGGGTCTTGGTGGTGGCGCTCCTCGCTCCGGTTGTGTGGATGGTTCAGCGAGCCCGGTCGAAACCCGCGCCCCGATAGCCGCGCCGGCATCGCGCCGGCGGCCGGCGCCGGGATCGTCCGATTGCGCTCCAGACGATTACGCCCCAGACGCGGTCACCATGTCCGGGGGCCGGGCCGCGCGCGCGGTAAGGCGTCGAGCTGCCGGTTACGTACGTGAACTCGACACCGGTGCCGGCCGCGCGGCAAGCGCCGCCGCCTTGAGCGCGATACGTTCGAAGCCGCGCGCTCGCGCCTCCGTCTCGAGCTCCGCGAGACGCGGCAGCGCGCTCGCAGCGTCTGGTCCCGCGATTTGCGCCTCCGCAACCGTCAAGGACGCTTCGAGTCGCTGCCGGACCAGTCCGTGTTCGGTAGCCTCGGTGAGCAGCCGACGGGCGTTGCGCTCCGCGTCGGCGACCTTCCCTTCTGCGATGCGCACTCGTGCATCCGCAAGGCGCAGCGTCAGCGAATCGTCGAGGCTCCCGTGCCCTGCCAGAGTTCGCGCAGCCTCGATCGCTGCGCGCGCCGCGCCTAGCTCCCCCTGCTGCTGCAGCGCGCGCGCGAGGATCGCTTGCCCCCGGATCTGATCGCCGTCCCTGTGCTCGAGCTGAAATTCCTGAAGCGCGATCCGCGCCAGGCGGGCCGCCTCCGGTCCCTGATTCGCCTCGCAAGTCAATTCGGCGAGCGCCAGCTGCGTTTGCGCGAGATCGCCTTTCATTCCAAGCTGTGTCTGACTGGCGAGGGCCTGTTGATAGAGCGCGCGAGTGGCATGGGCGTCTCCTCGCTCCGCCCTGACACGCCCGAGCGCCACCAGCACTTCGGCCTCGTAGTTCTTCTCGCCGAGTCGGCGATAGATCTTGAGCGCCTGATCATATTGGTGCGCGGCCGCACCGAGATCGCCTTGATCGACGGACAGATCACCCATGTCTTGCAGATCATTGCCTTCCAATTCCGTATTGCCGATCTCTCGGGCGAGCGTCATGGACTTTTGATATTGCGCCAAGGCCTCCGGCAGTCGCCCCGCTGCGCGAAAGACCTCGCCGAGGGAGCCTTCTTCCGAAGCCGTACCGTTGCGGTTCCCGATCTCCTGGAAGGCGATCAGGGACTCTCGATGGAACTGCCCCGCTTTGTCGAACTGGCCGCGCTCCTCGAAGACGTTGCCGAGATTACCGAGCTCCCGTGCCATTCCTCTGCGATCGCCGATACGACGCGTGATGGCCAATGCCTGCTCGAACAGGCTCTGAGCTCGCTCCAAGTCTCCTTGATCGAGCGGCAGCTCCGCCATCGCATGCAGCATTCGGGCGGTGCCGGCGCCGTCCCCGGTTGCCGCGTAGATGCCGCGTGCTTCCTCGCAAGCGCGGTTCGACGCCGCGGCGTCCCCCATGTTCGCCAACGCTCGGCATTGCATGACACGTGCGGCAGCGACCAGGAGCCGAGCGCCGGTCAAAACACCTTTGCGTGCCGCCCCATCCCCCGCCTTGGCCTGCAGAGCGTTGTCCGATAGCACCGAAGCTGCATTCGCCTCCGCCAGGTCGATTCGCGGGTCGAGCTCCGCTTCGCGGGGTAGCAGTCGCAGCTTCTGCAACGACGCCAAGGCTTCCTTGCCGCGGCCGGCTGCGGTCTCGGCGCTGACCAGAGCAAGTCCGTAGTCGGGATTGTCCGGGGAAAAAATGAATAAGGTCCGATACGCATCGAGGGACTTCTCCCAATCCTTGGCGGCTTCGTAATAACCCGCCTCCACGAGTAGCTGGTCCTCGCGCGACAGACCGGTGGCGCGCTCAAGTGCCGCCTTGGCCTCCTCGCGAGCGTTGCCGTCGTAGCCGAGCGCGATCCACGCTTTGGCGAGCGCCGCATGGGCCAAAGGAAATGCGGGATCCGCGATTACCGATCGAGACAGCAGATCGCGGGCGGCCAATGCATCGAAGGCCCGCAATTTCGCCAGGCCCTCGGCGTAGAGTCTCGCGGCCTCGGTGTTCGACGGCATCGAGTCCTGGGCACGAGTCGCGTCCGCCGGCAGCATTGCAGACAGTCCGAGCACACTGCGCAGCCGTTCACCGGTGCGCGAGACGAGCGCGAACAACTGCTGCTCGACACCCTCCTCCGACAGGCTGCTAAGCGTCTCGCCGCTCGCGGCATTTTGCAGATGCAGATCCAGGCGGATGCGCCGCGCGGACGGCGCACCAAGGTCGAGAAATGCGCCCGAGACCACGTAGTCGCTGCCCAGGTCGCGCTGCACGGCTTTCAGGGTCTCAGCGGATAGCGTTGCGACGTCCGGCAGCGATAACTCGATGCGTACGCGCGCGATCGTCTCTCCTGGGATTAGGCGCACCTGGCCGCCCGCCGCGAGTTCCGTGGTCAGCATTTCCGCAAGCGCGGTGCCGAGCCAGGCCGTATCGTCGCGGCCGGAGAGGTTCATGAAGCCGAGCACCGCGACTGTGGGCCGCGCAGACAGATGAGTTCCGGCCGCAGCGGGAGCGGGGCGGACCACGCGAGAGCGCTGCACTTCCCAGGCGGCAATGAGCCCGAGCGCCGCGACAGCGATCAGCATCACCACCATCGACTCCCGGTGGCGCGCGACGTACTTGGTCGTCCAGTAAAGAAAGGTCGTACGGCGCGCAGTCACCGACTTACCGTCGAGGTAGCGGCTGATGTCGTCGGAGAATGCGCCCGCCGAAGGATAGCGGCGCTCCGGCTCCTTACTGAGTGCCTTGAGCGCAATCGCATCGAGATCGCCGCGCAGAGCGCGCTTAAGACCCGAGGACTGCTCGTTGCGCGGCGCCGTCCCGCCCTCGGGTACGTGGAGTTGTGGCGACTCGCCCGGAGCGCTGGGAATCTCCTCGGGGCGTGTGGCGGCCACACTGGGCGGCACTGGCGTTGCCTCGCACACCATGCGCTCGAGTTCGAGCAGTGAGCGCCCCCCCGCACGATACGGGTGGTGGCCGCACAAGAGCACGTAGAGGAGCACCCCCAAGGAGTAGATGTCCGTGGCTGCCGTCACGGGTTGGCCACGAAGCTGCTCCGGGCTCGCATATTCCGGCGTCATAGCATGCATGCCACTCAGCGTCGCGAGCGTGCTCAGCGAGAACCGCTTGGGATCGTGCAGTTTGGCGATCCCGAAGTCGAGCAGCCGTGGGACGCCGTCGTTCGTGACGAGGATATTGCTCGGCTTGAGGTCGCGATGAATCACGCCGTTACGGTGGGCGTACTCCACCGTGTCGCACACGCTGCGAAAGATCTTCAATCGGTCCGTGACGGACAACCTGCGTTGGTCGCAGTACAGATCGACCGGGACGCCCTCGACGAAGTCCATGACGAGATATGGCAGGCCCTCCTCCGTCGATCCACCGTCGAGGAGCGTGACGATGTTCGGGTGGTCTAGTTTCGCGAGCGTCTGGCGCTCCATGCGAAAGCGCTGCAGGATCTCGGCGCTGTCTTCGCCGGATCGCAGCATCTTGATCGCGACACGCTTCTCGTAGTGATGGTCGGCGCGCTCCGCGAGGTAAACGATCGAGGAGCCGCCACGCCCCGCCTCGCTTAGGATCCGATAGTCCCCGACGCGCCGGCCGATCAGCTCGCGGGCGGGGGCGTCCAAGAGCGCTGGGCCCGATCCTTCTAGAAAGCTGTCCGCTCGTTCGTGGCTTCGAAGCAATGATTCGACTTCGGCGCGCAACGCCTCATCGCCGCCGCATGCCTCGCACAAATAGGCCGAACGGGCCGCAGGTTCACGTTCGAGCGCGAGACTGAAGAGTTCCTTGGTGCGCGTCCAGCGGGCCGCCATTCATTGCCCTATCGTGCTCAACTCGCGCTGGAGCCACGCCTTGGCGACGTTCCACTCGCGCTTGACCGTGGAGGGGGAAACCCCGATGACGTCGGCGGTCTCCTCAATACTGAGTCCTGAGAAAAATCGCAGCTCGACGATCCTTGCTTGCTGCGGATCTTGTGTCTCGAGCGCATCGAGCGCCTCATCCAGGGCGATCACGTCAGCCGCGCGCTGAACGTCGGGCAGCGCTGCCTGTTCGACCGAAACGGGTTCGACGCTCCCGCCCCGTTTGGCGGCCTGCCGGCGGCGACTGTGATCGACGAGGATGCGTCGCATCATCGGCGCTGCGACACCGAAGAAGTGGCTCTTGTTGTGCCATTGAACGTCATGTTGCTGCCGGAGACGCAGGTATACCTCGTGCACCAAGGCTGTCGGCTGCAAGGTATGGCCGCTACGCTCGCGCCGCAGATAGGACGCCGCCATACGTCGCAGCTCGGCGTAGACGGACGCGGCCGCTTCGTTCGGAATAACGGGCAAAGACATTTTCGACATGCCGCTCGGCCATTGCCACCCGGGTTATGAGTTGCGCTGATCGACGTGCGAGAAACCCGCTACAGCGCGTGTCGAGCGGACATCGGCCCGGGCACTTTCGCTACTTCCCTCGGACCAGATTAGCCTGCGGGCCGAGCGTTGTCGAACCGCGGGCGACGGAATCCGATGGAGAGCGCCATCAAATCAATTGGTTACGTAAAATCTATGTCAAATCTGCTTGCGCGAGGTGGGCTTCGAGGGCACGCACGCTGACCGTTTGACCTGCAGTCCGCACGCTCGGAGAATCCGAGTGAAGGCCCGAAATCGCACCGCGCTAGGAAGCTATCGAGATGAGAACTCCAGAACAGATAGAGGTCATGGTGCCGCTCTCCGATCGGAGCGCTCAACGTTTTCCGCGACTTCGCGAAGAACAACTCGAGGTGGTCAAGCGCTTCGCCAACACCCAACCCAGGAGATTCTCGCCGCGAGAGAGTATTTATCAGGTGGGCGATCGGGGAGTTCCGGCGTGGTTTCTGCTCGAAGGGTCGGCTGAGCTGTTCGGACGCGACGGGCTGGACCAAGAGCTTTCTCTGCGACAAATCGAGAGCGGCCAGTTTACCGGCGAGTTGCATCAGCTGACGGACCGCCCGACGCTCGCGGGCGCGCTCGCGGGCGCTGACGGCTGCGTCGCGCTGCCGCTCAATGCCGAGCGATTGCGCGCACTCATCGTAGGGTCCGCGGAGCTTGGCGAACTCATCATGCGCGCCTTCATTCTAAGACGCGTGGGTCTCTTGGAGCGAGGTCTCGGCCCGGTTTTGCTCGGCCGTGCCGGCTCGGCCGATCTTTTGAGGTTGCAGGCGTTCTTAACCCGCAACGCCTATCCGCATTTTGTTCTCGATTGCGCGAGCGAGCGCGGCCGCCAGCTCATCAGCGATACGGCGCTTCCCCCAGGCGACCTGCCGATCCTCGTCTGTGCCTGTGGACGCATGCTGAGACGACCTACAAATGAGGAAGCTGGTGTTTGGCTTGGCATTACTCCGACGCTCAACAAGGACGAGCTCTACGATGTCGCCGTGATCGGTGCTGGACCCGCAGGACTTGCGACCGCCGTCTATGCCGCATCGGAGGGTCTATCCGTCCTGGTGCTCGATGCGGAGGTCCTTGGGGGCCAGGCGGGCGCTTCCGCGCGGATCGAGAACTACTTGGGCTTCCCGACCGGCATCTCGGGTCAAGCGCTGACCGGACGAGCACTCAATCAGGCACAGAAGTTCGGCGCTCAGGTGGCAATTCCGCTGGTAGCGACACGGATCCGGTGCGATGGGGGGAGCGACGGTAGCGGCGAAACGGTGGAAATTACCCTGTCTGAACAGGGATCGGTAAGGGCACGTACCGTTGTCGTAGCTTCAGGCGCTCGCTACAAGCGGGCAGCTATCGCCAACATGAAGCCCTTCGAGGGCGACAGCGTGCATTATTGGG
>JBEKVP010000111.1:0-7260 GCA_049513935.1 Steroidobacteraceae bacterium | reverse complement strand
CTGCCGTCGGCGAGCGGATACTTCAAGTGCCACAGACTTCCCGCCTCCTCCTCGGAGACGACCTCCAGATCGGACAACGCGGTCTTGAGCACCGGATCCCAGTTGACCAGACGCTTGCCGCGATAGATGAGGCCCTCTTGGTAGAGGCGCACGAAGGCCTCGATGACCGCCTGCGAGAGCTCGGGATCCATGGTGAACTTGTCGCGCTTCCAGTCCACCGAGGCGCCGAGGCGGCGCAATTGGCGCGCGATGGAGCCGCCCGACGTGTTCTTCCAGTCCCAAACGCGCTCGATGAATGCCTCGCGTCCCAGATCGAGGCGGCGCAGGCCAGCCGCGTTCAGCTGGCGTTCCACCACCATCTGCGTGGCGATGCCGGCGTGATCCATTCCCGGCTGCCACAAGGCGTCGAAGCCGCGCATGCGCCGGTAGCGGATGAGCGCATCCATGATGGTGTCCTGGAACGCGTGCCCCATGTGCAAGGTGCCCGTGACGTTCGGCGGCGGGATGACGATCGAATACGGCGGTCCATGGCCGCTCGGCTCGAAATAGCCCCGAGATTCCCACTCGGCGTAGATTCGAGATTCAATTTCGGCAGGGGAAAACGCTTTATCCATGGCAAGTCGATTATAGCGGGCGCTGAACCGAGCGCGCCGGTAAAGCGTGCGGAGCCGGGTTCAATCGCGCGTTTCGGCCGGCTTTTCGCCGGTCTGCTCGATGCCGGTCTGTTCGACGCCGGCATGCTCGCGCAGCGCGCGGTCGACGAGCTCCGGCAGGGCGTTGCGCAGCCGGTCGAATACGCGCTCGAACAAAGTCGCTTCGATATCGCGCGCCGCCTGGCGCAGCAGGGAATCGGCGAGTTTCAAGGTTTCCGTGAGGATGGCCGCGTGCGCGGCGTTGAAATCAAAGGATTCCTCGCTGCCCGTGCCGGCAGATTCCGTGAGGATCGGGATGTCGCGGGGGTCGTGCGGTCCCGGCGTCATAGGCTGGACACAGCCGCGGCGTCGCTCAATTGATGCGTCTGAAGCGGTAACTTGAGGTCCCGATACGCCTTGAATCGCTCCCGCCCGAGCTGCCGACGCTCCGGGTCTGCATCGATGATCTCAGCGACTCGCGCGAAGCGTTCCAAACCGCCGGGCAGCCGATCGGAGAGATTCACGAGCACATCGGCGCAGGCGACGCGCTCGAGCGCAACCACGAGGTGCACCGGGGTGCCCGGATCCATCGAGTCGAGACTGATCTGATGCGGCACGAACGCGCTGTCGCTGAACGTCCAGAGCAGGTCATCGCCGATCTTCGCATCCGCATCGCTCTCGCTCCAGATGATCACGGAGAGATCGCTGAGATAGGCCTTCGCCGTCAGTCGGCAGGCAACGCTCCAGCGCTGCTCGCGCGCCGCGCTGCCGAGGACGTAGAAATCAACCCTTTCGGCCATGGCCGGCGCGATGCACGAGAAAGTCCACCAGCAAAGGCACCGGACGGCCGGTGCTGCCCTTTTGCGAGCCGCCGACCCATGCCGTGCCGGCGACGTCGAGGTGAGCCCAGGCGAGATCCTTGGCAAACTTCGACAGGAACGTGGCTGCCGTGCACGCGCCGCCCTCGCGCCCGCCGACGTTGGCGAAATCCGCGAAGTTGCTCTTCAGGAGCTCCGCGTACTCATCCCCGATGGGCAAGCGCCAGGCGCGATCGTCCGCGCGGGCGCCCGCCGCGGCGACCTCGGCGGCGAGCGCCTCGTCGTTGCTCATCAAACCGCAGATCTGATTGCCGAGCGCGATGATGCAGGCGCCGGTCAGCGTCGCGACATCCACGACCGCGGCCGGCTTGAAGCGCCGGCTGTAGGTGAGGGCGTCGCACAGCACGAGCCGCCCCTCGGCGTCGGTGTTGAGGATTTCAACCGTCTGGCCGGACATGGACGTGACGATGTCGGCGGGCTTCACCGCGCCGCCGCTCGGCATGTTCTCGCAGCTGGCGATGATGGCGACGACATTGATCGGGAGCTCGAGCTCCGCGGCTGCGCGCAAGGCGCCGAGCACGGTCGCGGCGCCGCACATGTCGAACTTCATCTCGTCCATCGCCGGCGGTTCCTTGAGCGAGATGCCGCCCGAGTCGAAGGTGATGCCCTTGCCGAGCAGGCAGATCGGCGCGCTGCCCTTTTTTGCGCCGCGGTATTCGCTGACGATGAATCGCGGCGGTTGCGTCGAGCCTTGCGTCACCGCGAGGAACGCGCCCATCTTGAGCGCTTTGATGGCCGCCTCGTCGAGCACCGTGGTCTTGATGCGCGGCCACTCCTTGTCCAGGCTCTGGGCGCGCTGTGCGAGGTAGATCGGCGTACAGATGTTCGGCGGCAGGTTCGAAAGGTCGCGCGCGAGAGCGCTGCCGCCGCCGATCGCGGCGCCGACCGCGAGGCCTAAGGCCATGGCTTTCTGGCCACGCGCGTTTTCCGCAGCCACCTGCACCACCGCGAGCTTGACCGGCTTGGGCTTGGCAGCCGTCTTAAGATCGGGGATCCGGTATGTTTGCGCACAGAAAATCTCGGCCACCGCGCGGGCGCGATAGTGCGAGTCCAGCTCGGGAACGTCCTCGAGCGCGAGATACACCACGGCGTCGGTCGCGCCGGTCTTGGTGAGCGCCTGCGCGCTCGCTTGCAGCGCCTTGCGATAGGGCTTGCGGCCGAAGCCGGCGCGCGGACCGAGGCCCGCCAGCAGCACGCGTGCCGCCGACGCGCCGGCCGGGTGCGGCAGCAGCAACGTCTCACCGACTTTCGCGGCAAAATCCCCGCTCGCGTGCAGACGCCCGAGGATTCCCCCGATCTGTGCATCGATGTGCCGAGCCGCATTACCCAACTCGCCGTTCTCGTAGACGCCGACCACGGCACAGCCCGAGGCAGTGCGCGCTTTGGCATCGACGATCGCCTTGAATTCCATATCCTCGCTCCGTTTTTAGATCAAGATTCGCATGACTCCCGCGCCGGGTAGTTTACTAGATTAACGCCAAGGCTCTAAGCTCGCTGCCATGAAGTGGACGGTCCAACGATACGTGCTGCGCGAGGTGATGCAAACATGGCTCGCGGTGACCGGCGTTCTGGTCGCCATTCTCGTGTCGAATCAGCTCTCCCGAGTCCTCGGCCGGGCCGCGAGCGACGAGTACGGCCGGCACGTGGTCTTCGACCTGATCGCACTCGGCGCGATCATGAACCTCTCCGTGATCGTCCCGGTGGGCCTGTTGCTCGCCATTGTCCTGGCGTTGGGCCGGCTCTACCACGACAGCGAAATGACCGCATTGCAGGGCTGCGGCTACGCCCCCTCGCGCACCCTCTGGCCGCTGTCCGGCTTCGCCGTGCTCATCGCGGCCGGTCTTGCCTGGCTCGCGTTCGTCCAGGTGCCGCGCGCCGATGAGCAGGCGCAGCTCCTGCGCCAATCGGCGGTCAAGGAAGCGCAATTCGGGCAGCTGGACGCCGGACGCTTCCGATCGTTCCTGAGCGGCGGCGGCGATGCGGTGTTCTACGCCGAGCGGGTCGACGCGGAAGGCGTGCTGCATAACGTGTTCGTCCGGCGCGAGACGGCCGGCCGAATCGAGGTGGCGCTCGCGAATACCGCCACCTATTCGAGGGCCGACGCCAATGGCACGCATTTCGTGACGCTCTACAATGGCCGGCGCTATGAGGGCGTGCCCGGGCACGACGATTTTCGAGTGGTCGAGTTTGGCGAACACGGCATCCCGATCATCACGCCCGATGAAGCCATCGGCACCTCCGATCCCGATACCAAGCCGACCAGCGAGCTGTGGGGCTCGGGTTCCCCGGTCGACATCGCTCAGCTACAATTCCGCGCATCGAGTCCCATCATGGCGCTGGTGTTGACGCTCGTTGCCGTTCCGTTGAGCCGGCTGCGACCGCGCCAGGGCCGCTACGCGCGCGTCGGGTTCGCGATCATCGTGTACTTTGTCTACTCGAACCTACTGTCGGCCTCCAAGGTGTGGGTCGAGAAGGGCACTTTGTCTCCGGCGATCGGGGTGTGGTGGGTGCACCTCTTGCTCTTGGCGTTCGGCATCTACCTGCTCGTGCGCGAGGAGAGGACCACGTGAATACGCTTGATCGATATTTGTACCGTACCGTGCTCGTGTACACGGCCATGGCGATGAGCGTACTGACGACGCTCGGCGCTTTGTTCCTGTTCATCAGCCAGCAGAACGACATCGGCGTTGGCGATTACCGGACCGCGGACGCGTTCCTGTATACATTCTTGAATCTTCCGGAGCAGGTGTTCGAGCTTCTGCCGATCGGCGCCCTGATCGGCGCGCTCATGGGCCTCGGCAATCTCGCGGCGAGCAGCGAGCTCGTGGTGACGCGGGCGTCAGGCGTGTCGGTATGGCGCATCGCCTGGCCGGTGGGCCTCGCCGGGGCTACCCTCGCGCTCACGATGTACGCCGTCGGCGAATACGTGGCCCCGCCGCTCGCGCAGCTCGCAAAGCGCGAGAAAACCAGCAGTAAGTTCTCCGACGTGAGTTTCGCCGGATCAAGCGGCGCATGGGTGAAGGACGGCAATCTCATCCTGCGGGTCCAGACGGGCGAGGTCGATCAATCGTTTGGCGGCGTCTCGCTCTACGAGCTGGACGCGCCCAACCGCCTGCGTTCGATTCAGCGGGCCGACCGGATCTCGGTCGCTGAACCGGGCCGCTGGCGCATGCAGAACGTCGCGACGACGCGCTTCGGGGATGATCGCGTGACCAGTGAAGTGGTGCCGGAGGTCACGATTCATTCGGCGGTGAATCCGGACTTCCTCGGACTCGCCGCGACCGATCCGGACCTGCTCACGTTGCGTGGTCTCGATTCCTACATCGAGCATCTGCATCGTAACAGTCTCGACACCGGATCGTACGAGATCGGCTACTGGTCGCGGATCGCGCGCATGTTCGCGGTCATCGTGGTGACGCTGCTTGCCTTGCCGTTCGTGTTCGGGCCGCTGCGTACCAGCGGAGCGGGCACGCGCACCGTGATCGGCATCATGCTCGGCGTAGTGTTCTTTCTCATCACCCGCACGGTGGAGAACGGCGGTCAGCTGTTCGGGTTGAATCCGGCGCTGGTCGGCTGGGGTCCGACCGCGGTCATCGGTTTCTGTACGATCGTCGCGATCTCAAGAACCCGATAGGTGGACCACGCGCGTCCGCGACAGGCGATCATGGAGCGCGAGGTGCTCCGCGTCGAGGTAAAGCCAGAGCACGCCGAGCGCCGCCGGCGCCCACGCGAGGAAGCCGAATAGAAACCGCAGCGCGGCGGGCGCAAGCTCGAGCGGTTTGCCCGACGCATCGACGGCACGCAGCCGCCAGGCGCGCATGCCCAAGGTCTGGCCGCTGCGCACCCAGTTGATGACGTAATAGCCCCCGATGACCACGACCTCGCCGGCGCAGTACGCGTACCACCAGATTCCCGCATTGTCCCGGGTCACGGCAGCGCCCCGTAGCAGGACGATCACGGCGGTGTACACGAGGAGCAGCGCCGCGATCAGCAGCGAATCGTAGATCAGCGCCGCGAAGCGCCGCCCGAAGCCGGCGCTGGTCCCGCTGGTCACTGCGCCGGGGCGGGAGGGGTCGCGAACTTGGACGCTGCGCCGGGCTTTCCGCCCGGGACGGATTTGTTCCCGGCGGCGGGCTTGATTCCCGCCGGCGGTTTCGTTTCCTTGGGCACGAGCAATTGGTCGAGCGGTCGGAAGATGGCGTCGTACCGATAGGTCGCGACCTCGAACGCCCGGTTCTGCGTCTTCGCCGTGAGCGCGGCGTCCTTGGTCGCCTGCACCTCGATCCAGCGCTTATCGCCGGCCGCCGTGCCGGTGAGCGTCAGCACGTTGCCGTCCGACAGCGTGAGGACCGCCTGTGTCGGCTTGCTGAAATCGATATCGCTCGCCGGCGCGACGTCCTCGGCGCTGAGGCCGGAGAGCGCCGAGCTCGAGGGCGCGAGCGCCTTTGCGTCGAGAGCCTTGCGGGCCGCCGGGATTCCCTCGAGCGTGAACCCCTCTTCGTTCGGCTTCTGGCGGCGGAGCACGTAGCCTGTGCCGGTCGCGGGCTTGAGCTCGACGCTCTGGATCGAAGTCGCCGGAATATCGATGAGCCGCTCATCGATCCAGGCCCGAGGCTCGGTATCCACCGAAATCGCCGGGGCGACGCTGTAGCTTTTGGCCTCGCCCTGGCGGCGCGCGAAGTTGCCTTCGCCGATCGGCTTTCCGACGATGACGGCGTGCTTGCCGTCCTTGGCGCGGAGCGTGATCTCCGCTCCGGTTGCACCGGCCTGCGCGGCATCCTCCACGCCGATGATCGGATAGTTGGCGGGATCCGAGGTCTTTTCCTCGACGATCTTCGCATCCGAAAGCGCGAGTAAGAGCTTGTGCACCTTGGAAACATCCGCGGGATAGTCGCCGCGTTGCGCGACCGTCCACGTGTCCGCGTTCGCGTCCCCCGTCCGATGCACGGTGACGGTGGGCGTCGCGCTGCCCTTGCGCACGCTCACTTCGGTCACGGTGTCGAGCTCGGGCGCCAGGGCGGGCAGCAGCGGTACCCCTTGCACGTCGCGCGTCACATTGCGCAGCGAGCTCAGGTAAAGCGCGCCGCAGATCGCGACCAGCGCCGCGGCCAGGATGAGACCGAAACGCGCGCGGCTCATGGAGACCGGGCTCCGAGCGTGCGGCGGCGGCGGCGCATGGCCAGGATCAGCGCGCCGGCGATGGCAACCACGAGCGGCACGATGGCGATATTGATCACCTTGAGCCAGTCGTCGAGCCGCGTGATGTCGACATCGAGCCCGCGCTGCGTCTCGCGCAGCTCCTTGCGCACGCGCGCCTTCTCCGTGGTGAAGCGCTTGACCGCCTGTTCCTGCTCGGGCGTCAACATGAGCGAGGCCTTGTCGTTCCGCTTGCTCTGCAGCTCCGTCAATTTGCTCTCGGTTTGCTGCAGCTCCTGCTGCAACTCCAGCACCTTGGCCCGCAAGCGGTCATCCGCCTGGCGCCTGAGCGCCTCGACCCGCTCGAACGGGCGCGAGAAGGTCGCGCGCCCGCGGATGCTGATGAGCGCGCTCGATCCGGAGAGGTTGTCGAGCGCATTGGCCACGAAATCACCGTTGTTGGCGAAGGCTTGCGCGATTCTCTGGCCGAGGAACTCGCGTGTCTGCACCCACATGTAATCCATGAGCATGTCGGTGTCCGCGACCACGACGATGTTTGCCGGGACGGTGGATTTGGCGAGATGCGCGAGCGGCGGACCGGTCGCCGGCTTCTC
>JBEKVP010000110.1:0-7363 GCA_049513935.1 Steroidobacteraceae bacterium | reverse complement strand
GCCCACCGACGTGTTGAACGCGGTGAATGTGCAGAATCTCATTCTGCCCTCGGGGACGGCCAAGATCGGATCGGTGGAGTACGTGCTCGCGACCAATGCCTCGCCGGACACCATCGCCGAGCTCAACCGCATTCCCGTGGTCACGCGTAACGGGGCCACGACGTACCTCTCGGAGGTGGCGCACGTGCGCGATGGGTTCTCGCCGCAGACCAATATCGTGCGTCAGAACGGCGAGCGCGGCGTGCTGGTCCCGATCATCAAGAATGGCGGCTCCTCGACCCTGGACATCGTCAAGGGGCTGCTCGCGCAGCTGCCGATCGTGGAGCAGATCCTGCCCAAGGACCTCAAGATCACGCCCCTGTTCGACCAGTCGGGCTTCGTCAGGGCCGCCATCAGCGGCGTGGTGCGCGAGGCGCTGATCGCGGCCTGTTTGACGGCGGCGCTGATTTTGTTGTTTCTCGGCAATTGGCGCAGCACCTGCATCATCGCGCTGTCGATTCCCCTGTCGATTCTCACCTCGATCATCGCCTTGTACGCCCTCGGCGAGACGCTCAACATCATGACCCTCGGCGGGCTCGCGCTCGCGGTGGGCATCCTGGTCGACGACGCCACGGTGACCATCGAGAACATCGAGCGGCACTTGCACCTCGGCTCCGATCTGCACAAGGCCATTCTCGAGGGTGCGGGCGAGATCGCGATTCCAGCGCTCGTCTCGACGCTGTGCATTTGCATCGTGTTCGTGCCGATGTTCTTCCTCTCGGGTGTCGCGCGCTATCTGTTCGCCCCGCTCGCGGAGGCGGTGGTGTTCGCGATGCTCGCATCCTACGTGCTGTCGCGCACGCTGGTGCCCACGCTCGCGATGCTGCTCATGGAGCATACGCCGGCGCCCTCCGCCAGGGAGAGCCCGCTCAAGCGGGTCTATCGGGCTTTCGACGCGCGCTTCGAAAAGATCCGCGGCGGCTATTCGATCATCCTCGCCGCAGTCCTCGCGAACCGGCGCAGATTCGCCACCCTGTTTCTGGCGTTTTGCCTGCTTTCCTGCGGGCTCGTATTCATCCTCGGGCGCGATTTCTTCCCGAGCGTGGACGCCGGCCAGATCCGCCTGCACATCCGGTTGCCGTCCGGGACGCGCGTCGAACAGACCGCGCGCGTGGCGGACGAGGTGGAAAGCGTGATCCGGACCATCGTGCCGCCGCGCGAGCTGGTCACGATCCTCGACAATCTCGGCGTGGCGGTGAGCGGCATCAACAAGTCGTACAGCAACTCGGGAACCTTCTCGAGCCTGGACGGCGAGATCCAGATCGCGCTGACTGCGGACCACGCGCCGTCGGAGCGGTACGTGGAGCAAATGCGCCGCGAGTTGCCGAAACGGTTCCCGGGTGTGGAGTTTTTCTTCCAGCCGGCCGACATGGTGACGCAGATCCTGAACTTCGGCATGCCGTCCGCGCTCGACGTCAAGATCACCGGAAGCAACCGGCGAATCAGCTACGACATTGCCGCCAAGCTCGAGAGGCAGATCGAGATGATCCCGGGGACCGTGGATACCCACATCCACCAGCGGCTCGATCTGCCGACGGTGGCGCTCAACATGGACCGCACGCAGCTGCAGCAGCTCGGCTTGAGTCCCAATGACGTCACCAATGACCTGCTCGTATCCACTGCCGGCACGACGCAGACCTCGCCGGCCTTCTGGCTCTCCCCGGCGAATGGCATAGTCTACAACTTGGTGGTCCAGTCGCCGCAGTACGCGATCGACAGCATGGACGCCTTGCTGCGCACCCCCGTGCGAGCCGCGGCGGGTCCGACCCAGCCCCCGCAGCTCCTAAGCAATCTAGTGGGCGTGTCTCCGACGGCGCAGCTCGCGGTCGACTCGCACTACAATATCACGCCGGCGATCGACATCTACTCGAGCGCACAGGGTCGCGACATGGGCGGCATCGCGCGGGATGTGGGGCGCTTGGTGGATGCGTTGCGGCCCAATCTGCCGCGCGGCGTCACCGTCGACGTCGGGGGCCAAGTGCAGACCATGAAGGCCTCGTTCGTGCAGCTCGGCGTTGGCCTGGTAATGGCGGTCGTGATGGTGTACTTGCTGATCGTGGTGAACTTCCAGTCCTGGATCGACGCTTTCATCATCATCACGGCGCTGCCGGCGGCGCTCGCCGGCATCTGCTGGATGCTGCTGCTGACCGGCACCACTTTGAGCGTGCCCGCGCTCACCGGCGCCATCATGACCATGGGCGTCGCCACCGCGAACAGCATCCTGGTCGTCTCCTTCGCGCGCCAGCGCATGGGCGACGGGCTCGACCCGGTCAAGGCGGCGCTCGATGCGGGTGAGACACGCATTCGGCCCGTGCTGATGACCGCGCTCGCCATGATCATCGGCATGATTCCGATGGCGCTCGGCCTGGGCGAGGGTGCCGAGCAGAATGCACCCTTGGGGCGTGCGGTGATCGGCGGCCTGATGTTCGCGACCGTGTCCACACTCTTGTTCGTGCCGGTCGTGTTCGCGGGTGTTCACCGGCATCTTGCCGCTCGCAAGCAAGCGCGCTCGGCCGAAGCTGCTCCCGATTCCCCAGGAACCGTCTGACATGTCCGAATCGCAATCCTCCACCCTGCTCAAGCGGACCAAGATCATCGCCGGCGGCATCGTCGCCGCGCTCATCCTCGGCGGCGTGCTGGTGCTCGTGATGCGCGCGTTCCACGCGCGCGCCCTGGAGGCCTCGACGGCGCTCCATGCGAAGCAGTACGTAGCGACGACCACCCCGAAGGCGAGCGCGAACGGCCGGCCGCTCACGCTGCCCGGGACGTTACTCGGTGTCTTCGAATCTACATTATATGCGCGCAGCAACGGTTACGTGGTGCGCTGGCTCAAGGACATCGGCAGCTCGGTGAAAAAGGGCGAGCTGTTGGCGGAGATATCCGCGCCTGAGATCGACCAGGAGCTTTCACAGGCGGAAGCTGCGCGAGTGCAGGCGGCGGCGAGCGCGGAACTCGCCAAGAGCACGGCCGATCGCTGGCAGGTCCTGCGCAAGAAAGACGCGGTCACCCAGCAGGACCTCGACGAGCGCCTGAGCACCTACGCCCAAGCCAAAGCGAACCTCGACGCGGCCGAAGCGAACGTCGGCCGGCTGCGCAAGCTCCAAGGCTTCAATCAAGTGGTGGCTCCTTATGACGGCGTCGTCACCCAGCGCAACATCGACGTGGGTGATCTTGTGAATGCCGGCAACGGCGGCACGGGGCAGGCGCTCTTCTCGGTCGCGCAGGTCGATCCGCTGCGGCTTTATGTCTACGTGCCGCAGACCTACGCGCATCAGATCGCGGTCGGGGGCGAGGTGACGGTTACGATGGCCGAGCGCGCGGGCGAGGAATATCGCGGCACCATCGCGCGCACGGCGCGCGCCATCGACACGGTCACTCGCACCATGCAGGTCGAGATCCGCGTTCCCAACCCCAAGGGCGCGCTCATCTCGGGCGCGTACGTCCAGGTCTCGATGCCGATCGAGGTGAACGCGCAGGCGCTGACCGTGCCGACCAACGTGCTGCTGTTCCGCCCTGAAGGCACGCGCGTCGCGTCGGTCGACCGGGACGGCCGGGTGCGGCTGAAAGCGGTCAAGCTGGGAACGGACTTCGGGACGACCGTGGAGGTCCTGGGCGGCCTCGATGCGAGCGACCGAATCATCGAGAACCCGGCGGATTCGCTCGCCGACGGCGACGCGGTGACGCTCGCGCCGGCAGGTGACGGCCGATAGCCGTGCGCCCCACGGCGGCAAACGGACTCTTGGGGCTTGCGGCGTTGGCCGGCGGGTGTGCCGTCGGGCCCGACTACCATCGCCCGGACGCGGACCTGCCGGCGACTTGGCAACCCGACGCGCCGTGGCACGAGGCAGCTCCGGGAGATGCACTGCTCAAGGACCGATGGTGGGATCTGTTCCAGGACGAAAGCCTCAACCCGCTCATCGAGCAGGCGCTCAAGAACAATCAGAACTTGCGCGTCGCCGCGGCGCGTCTCGATCAGGCGCGCGCCGAAGTGACGGTGGCGGCGTCCGCGCTCTATCCGTTCGTGGGCCTGGAGGCTGACGCGGGCCGGGGCGAGATCTCGGCGAATCGCCCGCTTGCGGCCTACAACGAGCCGAACTTCTCGACCACGCAGAACGAGTTCACGTTGGGCGCAAACGTGAGCTACGAGGTCGATCTCTTCGGACGGATCCGGCGCCAAGTGCAAGGCGCGCGCGCCACCGCCCAGCAAGCCGAGGCGGACTATCAGAACACGCGCTTGCTCTTGACCGCGCAGCTCGCGACGGATTACTTCAGTTTGCGCGAGCTCGATTCCGAGATCGACGTGGTCCGCCGCAGCCTCGATCTCGAGCAAAAGGCCCTCGGGTTCGTCACCGCCCGCCACGATCTCGGGTTCGCGACGGGGCTCGACTTGGCGCAGCAGCAGGCGCTGCTCGAGTCGAGTGCGACGCAGCTCGAGCTCCTCGTGAATCAGCGCGCCCAGACCGAGCATGCCATCGCTACGCTGATCGGCACGCCGGCGCCGGCCTTTTCCCTCCCGGCCGCATCGCTCGCGACCGCGCCTCCCGTGCTGCCGGTGGGGGTGCCGTCGGATCTCCTGCAACGTCGCCCGGATGTCGCCTCCGCCGAGCGCGCCATGGCGGCCGCGAACGCCCGCATCGGGGTGGCGCGCGCGGCTTATTACCCAACGATCGATCTCGTTCCGACCTTCGGCGGACCGAGCGCCGGCTGGCAGAGCAACGCGCTGTCGACGCTCATCTCGGCGCCGAGCGTGTTCTGGTCGATCGGCCTATCGGCGACCCAGACGCTGTTCGACGCGGGCAAGACCCGGGCGAATGTGCGCTTCGCGAACGCGGACTATACGGCGGCGGTGGCGACCTACCGGCAGACCGTACTCACCGCCATGGAAGAGGTCGAAAACGGAATCACCGGTCTCGCTGCGCTCGGTCGGGCCTCGGGTCAGGCGCAGGCGAGTGTGCGCGACGAGGAGCGGGCATTCGACATCGCGAGCGAGCGCTACCAAGACGGGATCGACACCTATCTGGAACTCATTACCACCGAGCAGACGCTGCTCGCCAATCGAAGGCAGGCGGTTCAGATCCGCGGTCAGCAGTTCACGACCGCCGTGTATCTGATCAAGGCCTTGGGCGGCGGATGGGAGCTCTCCGCGCGCACCGCGTCGCGCGACTAGCTCTTCGCTTTCGCCGCGGAGAGGGTGTCGATGGGGGCGGGCGGTGACATCGCGTTCGATTGCACGAAATCGACGCCCAGCGCCGTGAGCCACTCCTGCTCGGCGGGCGTCTCGGTGCGCTTTGCCACGGTGTGCATGCCGAGCACACGCGCCATCTGCACGACCGCGGTGATCGCTGCTTGGGACACCTTGTCGGTGCGCATCTTGCTTGTGATGTCCGAGGCCAGCTTGATGTAGCGCACACCCGGCAGGCGCAGCAGTTCGAAGCACTCGGTGCGCAGGCCGAAGTCATCGAGCACCATGGGACAGCCGAGACGGTGCAGTGCGGCGGCGACCTCCGCGACGCGGCTCGCGAGCTTGACCGCCGTCGATACGTCGATCTCGAAGGCGATCATGGCCTTGGGGAGCGAGGACTTCGCGAGGCAGAGCCCGACGAATTTGATGAAGTGCTCGTCGTGAAGCGCTGTGGCCGTGAGATTGACCGAGAACATTACGGCTGTGCTTTGCCACACGTCGGGATGGTGGACCAGCCATCCCACGAGCTCGGTGACCACGCGCCGATCGATCATCGATCCCAGGCCGTTGTCCACCGCCGTTTTCAGCATCGCGTGGGGCGCAGCGTCGGGAGCGTCCTCGGTCTTCGAGCGCAGCAGTACCTCGTAACGCCTCAACTGACTGCCCTTGGTCAGGGGTACCAGACGTTGCACGTGCAAGGCGATCGGACTGCTGCGCAAGGCCGCGTGCAAGCGGTCGACTTCCGGCGTCACCGGCGGCTGCGGGCGCTTCTGCGGCTGATCGGCGTTGTTCGGCGCGGGCGCGGGCGCATGCGGGGCTGCCGGCGGGGCGGCGCGCGGCGCGGCGGGTGGCGCCGCTCGTGGCGCTGGGAGCGGGGCGGCGCGCGGCGCGGCGGGCGGCGCCGCTCGTGACGCTGGGGGCGAGGCGGCGTGCGGCGCGGCGGGCGGCGCCGCTCGTGACGCCGGGGGCGGGGCGGCGGCAGGTGGCGCCGCTCGCGCCGCCGCGGGTGGCGCGGCGCGCGACGCCGCGGGTGGGGCAGTGCGGGGCGGAGGTGTCGCGGGAAGGCGCGCCGAGTCCTCGAGCGTGAGCTCGATCGGCGCGCTCGGAGTAGGCGGGGCGGGACGGGCGTTGGCCGGGGCGGAGCGCGCGGGAGCGGGGCGATGGGCCGAGCCGTTCCGGCCTGCGGAGCCGTTGACTGCCTTGGCGGACGAGGGGCCGGCGCTCGTGAGGGCGGCGGGTGCGCCTCTGCGCACGGGAGGGTCCGATTTCCCGGCGCTTCGCACGCTCGACAATGCCGCGGCCCTCGGCGCAGGAGCGGGCGCCGCCGGCGGCTCGAGATCCGGGCGCATGCCGACGAAATCGGCGAGCACCCGCTGCAGCTTCGGCGTCATCAGTTTGACCAGGCCGCGCTCGTCGGACTTGATGATGCGGCTGTCCATGATCAGCATGATGGCGCCGACCAGCGCGCGGCGAGCGCTCACCGCGCGCAGGAGTACCGCGGAACGGGCATCGCCAAGATCGTACGCGAGGACCGACGGGGTATCGGCGCCCGAGAACGAATCGATCGCTTCGCGGACAGCATTGTGCTCGTCCGGACCCATAGAGCTTTCGCTCAGCCAGAGCACATCGCCTTTCTCATCGTGCAGGGAAACGGCATGCGCGCGCGCCGGCTCGACGGCCGCACGCACTTTCTGACAGACGGCATCGAAATCGACGAGCGGACTTTCCGTTTCGCTGAAGGGTTTGCCCTGCTCCATACGTCCGCTACTGCTGAGATTAGCCTATATATCTACAGTACCGGGGCGCGCCTTGATGTGATGGTCTTCGCCAAAACGCTGGGGCACGCGCCCGCGCGCGCGGAGCGTGAGAAAGGGGCCGGCGCGCCGTCCGTATGACATATCATCGGCATCCCGGCGCGCCTGCGATGAGACTTTGAGAACCATGTCGCCAATCGAGCGAACCCGTCAATACCGCTACTACGATTTTGTGATGGCGGCCTATGTCTGCGTTCTTCTCTGCTCGAATCTGATCGGGCCCGCAAAAGAGACCTCGGTTCACATTCCGGGCACGAGCTTCACGCTCACCTTCCTGGCCGGTGTGTTGTTCTTCCCGATTTCGTACATCTTCGGCGACATCCTGACC
>JBEKVP010000109.1:0-7389 GCA_049513935.1 Steroidobacteraceae bacterium | reverse complement strand
CGGCTCGACGGGCATCCCGTTCGAGTGGGCGAACCTGACCGCCGCCGAGCAAGCGGCGCTCGATACGGGCGACGGCAGCAATCCGACCCCGCCGCCCTTCAATTATTCGCGCCTCACTTATCTGCGCGGCGATCGCAGCAACGAGCAGACGCCGACCTCGAGCGTGACCTCGATCGGCACGTTCCGCGACCGCGCGAGCGTGCTGGGCGACATCATCGATTCGAGCCCCACCTGGGTGGGCGCACCGAAGGCCCCGTATCCGGCGTCCTGGGCAGACAGGCTCGACGTCACCGGCGATACCTTTCCGGAAAATTCCGGCCCGACCTTCGCGGCGTACGCCGCCGCCAACCAGACGCGCACCGACGTGGTGTACGCGGGCGCAAACGACGGCATGCTGCATGGCTTCCGGTCAGGCTACTTCAGCGCGCCCAACACCTACCAGCCGGCGACCAACGACGGCTACGAGATGATGGCGTACGTGCCGGGCTACATCGTCAACACCATCCAGACGAACTTCGCCCCGCGCAACTACTCGGATCCGCAGTACGGTCATCATTTCGATGTCGACGCCTCGCCGGGCTGGGGCGATCTTTATTACCAAGGTGCGTGGCATACCTGGCTGGTCGGCGGCCTCGGGCCTGGCGGCAATGCGATCTATGCGCTCGATGTCACCAATCCCGGACTGGCCGGCGCGAACAACTTCTCCGAGAGCAATGCAGCCTCGACCGTGATCGGCGAGTGGAGCAACCTCGCGGGGACCACCAACCTGACCTGCGCGAATGGTGCGGGGTGCGGCGTCAATCTCGGGCAAACCTACGGCACGCCGCAGATTCGCCGCTTTCACAACGGCATGTGGGGCGCCGTGTTCGGCAACGGCCTCGGAAGCGCCAACGGCGATGCGGGTATCTACGTGATGTTGGTCGATCCGACCACAGCGGCGATCACATTTTACTACCTGAGTACCTCGACGGGCTCCGTTCCCGGAGGGTACACGTCGTGCGCGACCGTACCGGCTGTCCCACAGTCGACGTGTAACGGAATTTACAACGCTGCGCCAGCGGATCTCGACGGGGACTACATCACCGACTATGTCTATGCAGGAGATTTGCTGGGGAACGTTTGGCGCTTCGATTTGACGAGCACCAACCCCTCGAACTGGGGAGTCACGAACAGCGCCGGCACCTCCACCGCGGCCAGCGGCGGCTCTCCGACTCCGTTGTTCACGACGCCCGCCGGACAGCCGATCACCAGCGCCATCGTTGCCACCTCCATTGTGGGCAGCGGCAATCCGCGCGTGCTCCTCGAGTTCGGCACCGGCCAGCTGGTGGCGATGACCAATTTTTCTCCGGCGCAATTTCCCACCTCGCAGCAAGCGCTCTACGGAATCTGGGATTGGAATCTCGGCGCGTGGAACGCCAAATCCGCCACGCAGTTCGCGATCTTGCCGAACGGCGCAATCGCAGCGCCGAGTTCTGCGCTTTCAGGCACGGGCAACTTGCAGCAACAGGTCATCGGCGGACCCTACGCCGCGACGGTCGCGGGCACCGGCAGCGACTATCGGACGCTCACGAATTATTCGATCTGCTGGGCGGACACCGCCGGGTGCACGCAATACGGCTGGTATATCAACTTGGTGTCTGGGAATGCGTACGCACCCGATCCGGCCGATCCGCAAACAGGCAATCCCAGCTACGCCAACGCTCCCGTGGTATGGGAACAAGTGATTTACAATCCGATGCTCCAGTTGGGAGCCCTCCTCGTCAACACCACGATCCCGCCGTCAAACGCGGCAACTCTGTGTTACTCGAGCGGCGCGTCGGGGTGGACGATGGCCATCAACCCCGCGACCGGCGGCTCGTTCAATCAGTCCTTCTTCGTCGCGCCGAGCACGTTCACATACCTCAACACCCAGAGTCTGCCGGTCAGCGGGCTGGCATTGGGCGGAACCGGCAGCGTCTCGATCCTGCAAGCCACGGGAGGCCAGTGGTATTTCTTGACCGAGACCGTCGGCGGCGGTGCTGGCGGCTCCGGCGGTACCGGCACCGGCACCGGTTACCATGCGGGTCCCGGGCATGCGCAAAATTACAAGGGAAGCCGCCTCACCTGGACTCAGAGGCGCTAGGCCTGCAGGTGCGACGGCATGAATAGACAAGACATATCGCGCGTGCGCTATCCGCCAGCGCAGGAGTCCTCGGGGTTCACGCTCATCGAGCTGCTGATCACCATCGTGATCTTGAGCATTCTCGCGGCGATCGCGATCCCCAGCTATCAAAGCTACGTGCTGAAGTCGCACCGCACCGAGGCGAAGACCACGTTGCTCGATCTGGCGAGCATGGAGGAGCGGTTCTTCTCGACCAGCAACTTATACAGCACCTTGCCCTCGGATCTGGGCTATGGCGCGCCCGCTTTCCCGTTCAACAGCTTCAGCGGCTATTACCAGATCAGTATCGCCATAACGGCGGCCGTCGCGCCGTCCGCTTTAGCTCCGGCGGGCACGCCGGCCACCTACACTCTCACCGCCACCGCACTTGCCCCGCAAGTGAACGACACCAACTGCCAGGTGTTCACACTGCTTTCGAACGGTACGAAAACGGCCACGCCCGATCCGAACAACAATTGCTGGAATTGAGGCGGCGCGGCCTCGAGCCTTTGCGGGCTAGGCCCCCGGCTAGTTCACGCTGTACCCGCGCCCCTCGATGCACGCCACCATGGCGCGCTGATAATCGGGCGCGGCGGCGCCGTCGCTACCCGCCTGCTGTGAAGCCCACTGCTGGCACTCGCGCCGGTCAGTCGATTGCTGCTCCGCGCTCTGGCCGTTCTTCGGGTACATGAAGATTCGCGCTTGCTGGCCCACCACCGCGGGATCCGGCGGGGGCGGCGAACTCGCGGGCGGCGGGGCTTCCTGAGGCGCAGCCTGAGGCTGCGGCGGGGCCTCTGGGTACGCGCCGCTGGGATAGGCCCCCGCTCCGGCCTGCGGCGGCGGCGCGGCCTGCGGATAAGCCCCATTGGGGTAGGCGCCCGCGCTGGCTTGCGGAGGCGGCGCATTCGGCGCCGCGGCCGCCCCGTTGGGATCCGCGACCGGAGGCGGGTCGGACGCTATATAGCCGTTGTAGTCCGGGTTATAGGTGTAATACACATCATTGGCGTAGTAATAGGGAACGCCCGCATACCAATAGGTCGCGTACGCCAGGGGGAGCGCCCCGAGAAACCAGGGGTAGCCCCAGCCGTAATATGCCCGCGGCCAATAGCCCCCGCGCCAATATCCGCCGCCCCAGGCGCGACCTGTGGAGTAGCCGTGCCAGCCGCCGTAGCCGCCCCGATACCCGCCGTAATAGCCACGGCCCGCATACGCTGACCCATGGTAGGCCCCGCCATAAGCGCCGTAGCCACGCGCTGGGGCGTAGGCGTGAGCGCCGCCCGCGAAATGGGCGCCCCCACCGGCGAAATGGGCGCCCCCACCGCTGAAATGGGCGCCCCCACCGCCGTGCGGCGCTGCGGCATGGCCGCCGGCAGCGTGACCGCCGCCGCCCCCGCCGGGGTGTGCGGCAGCGAGTAGCGGCGCCGCCATCAGGACGGATCCTAGGATTCCGACCGCAAGACTCAGACGCTTACCCACGACTGCGCTCCTCATGTTCCTTACTTCGTACCTGCAAGTACGTACCTATTGAGACCCTAAATGTATCAACGCGGCTCGAGGCACCCGGTGGACATGAGTTATGCAAAGGACTGTGAATCTTTGCAGCGTCGACCCTCCAATAAGCCCGCCGCCGGGCATTGAACATAACGTGCGCGGTCCGGCCGGGTGCCGGCTCGAAATACCACGAGTTGCTTTCATCGACCATCACACAACCCACATTGGCCCTATTGCGGAGGTTATCAAGTCGGACAAAGTCGCTGAATTCCCACCCGGGAGTCTGATGCTCGAGTCCCGCCCCCATCGCGCCGCATCTCAAGTATCGAGTTCGACGGCCGATACTCTTCCGCGTGAGAACCCAAAGGCAACGAGCACCGCGAAGCGCGCCTGCTTCGCCCGCGCGGCGTACGGCCGCACCCGCGATGATTCTGAGCGTCTCGGCCTCGATCGCTGGGGCCGGCACGGCCAACACCAATTTCAGCGTGACCGCAATCGTGGTCGACCGATGCACCATCAGCAGCAGCAGCATATTTTTTGGCAGCTATGATCCGACCAGCGCAACCGGCCTCCGAGCCCAGGGTGCGATCACCGCCAAGTGCACGAAGGGCGATGCCATCTCGGTCGCGCTCAACCAGGGCGCCAATCCGGCGCCGGGATCGACCCCTGTGGCGCCCGCTCGCCGAATGACCGACGGCGCCGCCAATTATTTGCCCTACCACATATACATTGCCGCCCCGCCCAACAAAGAGGAGTGGGGTACGGGAGCCGCGGGCAAGAACGAGCCGTCAGCACAGATAGCGGCTGGCCTCAGTGCGCCGATCATCTTCACGACCTACGGCGCGCTGTCGGCGGGTACGAACGTGCCGGCTGGCGAGTACACGGACGTTGTAACCGCCGTCGTCACGTTCTGACGCAGGTTAATACGTGAGCGTCGCGATGATCGTATCCGAGTACATACCGGCGCTCACATCCTGGCCGCCCGGCAGCAAGCCGTACATCGGCGCCACGTACTGGGTCCCGCTCTGCCCACCGCCGCCGTTGCAGACGACTCCGCCGCCGGGGTAGCACAGGTAGTAATAGTACGTGCCGGCGACCCCGCTGCCCGTCCCGCCGCCGAAGATCTCGGTATCCGCGGCGTTCACGTAGAGGTTGTAGTTGAGCGACTGAGCGCCGAAGGTGAGCGTTCGATTGGTGTAGCTGCCGCTCTTGCCCGGGCTTATCGTGAGGGTGGCCGTGAATCCCGTTCCGGTATAGGTACACGTGAAGCCGATGCTGCCGTTGGCCGTGACGGCGGATCCGGAAGTGGGATCGTAGTTGCCGAAGGCGAGCCCGCTCGTGGACATCGTGCAGGCCGGCGCTCCGGCGTGCGCGGCGGCCGAGCCGATCGCCGCCAGCAGCCAAGGCCATGCAAAGCGCAAGCGAATCATCGCGCCACCGGCGGCTCGAGGGTGCAATCGATCGGACCCAAATCGATCACCGGGCTCGAGCTCCCGGGGACCTTCATGGGACAGCGCAGGTGTCCGCTCGCGGTGTCCGCGCGGAGCACGTACTTGCCGCCCGTCAGATCGGAGAAATAGAAGCTGCCGTCGAGTCCGATCAGAGTCTTCGCCGGCTTATCCTCGACGAGAACCGTCGCGGTTCCATAATGCACGAGCTTGCCGCCGAGCCTGAGCTCGCCCCGTACCGCGTGCAAGGCATGAATGCCGAAGCGCACGATCGTTCCGCCCAAGCGCGGGACGCTCACGGTTTTGTCGGTGGCGTCGATCTCAAATTCGAGCGGCACGCTCGCCTGGGTGATCCCGACCTTGTTGATCTGGTAGGGCAACAAATTGGTCACCAATAAATTGCCGCTCTCGTCGGTCTTGCCGATCGGCAGATTCTGGCTGGTGACTTCCACGTTCGAGAGACCGGGCGTCTCGATCAGCGCATAGCCGTTCTGCAGCGCGCGGCCCGCGAACACCTGCCCGTCGAGCGCCACGAGACTGCCCGAGAGCAGCAAGCTTTCGCCGGTTTCGCCGCCGAAGCGCTGTGCCGTGAGCTGCGCGAGGCCGTACTGGTTCTGATACGAGACCTGTCCGAGGCCGGTCGAGCCGGCGCTGCCGTCTTGCACGTTCACGTTATAGCCCCACCCGGCGTTGCTCGGCAGCGAGCGCTGCGCATAGATGCCGTAGTTGTTGCCGCTGTTCTGATCATGCGTGGACTCCACGCCGAAGCTGCCGCCGCCGAGCGGCATGACAAACGTCAGCATGACCTGGCTGTCATCGGGTCCGGGCTGATTGAGCTGCCGGTTGAGGCTCAGCGTGATCCGCGAGCCGCCGATCAGATTGAGCTCGCCGGAGAGGCCGATGTTGCGCTGATGCGTACCGTCGTCGAAAACGCTGCCGCCTGCGCTCAATTGCAGGGTCATATGCTCATTGGGCAGCCAGGCGACGTTTGCGGACTCCACGCGTCGCGTCCGATCCGCGGGCGGCAGCAGGTCGTCTCCGATGCGCATGTACGCGCTCGAGTAGATCTGTTCGCTGCCGCCGGCGCTGAAGTGGCGGTCGTTGTACTGGTAGGCGAGCGAGGTTCCGTAGCCGCTCGCGCCGTCCGCACGGCTGCCGGCGACCCCCGCCGACAGAACGCCTTCCGGCAGGCGTAGGCTCATGGAGGGACCCGCATTCACGAGACCGTTCTCAGCCTCCAGCCGATAGCCCGCGGTAATCTGATCGCTGAACCCGTAGCTCTCGCGCGCGAGCAACACGCCGCGGCCGGACAGGTAGCCGTTCGCGAGCGTCGAGGCACGCTCGGCGCCGAGCTCGTAGGCGTAGTCGCTGAGGCCCTGCGCCAGCATTTGGGTGGCGCCGTAGAAATTCTGCTGCAGGACGGTGGTCCCTCCGAAGGGATCCTGCACCACGACGCGCACATTGTTGGCTCCTGCAGCGACCCCGAGGCTCGCCAGGCTGAAGGGACCCGCCGGAACCTGACGCTGTCCGACGAGCACGCCGTTTTCGTAGATATCGATCGTGCCCGGCGCTTGCAGCACGCCGCTGATCACGGGCTGCGGATAGGTGATGAGGTAGGGATTGAGATCGAACGCGCGCACGAGGCCGATCCCGCCCAGCAAGGCGGAGCCGCCCAAGCCGTCGCTCGAGGAGGCGAATTGATCGCCCACGGTCCAGCGCTGCAAGCTACCCGGCTCGTCGTACTCGAAACGGGAGAGCCCGCGCGAGAATCCGATTGCTTCGTTCCAGTACGGGTTGTCGCGCAGCAGTCCTCGACCGACGGCAAAGCCTCCGTCGAGGTACACCGAGTCGCCGCCGGCATTACCCGCGTTCAAGCCGTAGTTGACGAAAGCGCTTGGAACCGCGGCCGACGTGGGCACCTTCGGGCCTGCATTGAGATCGATGCGGCTCCTGCCGAAGGCGCCCGGCGGCAGCGTCAGCGAGAGTCGTCCCGCCGCGGCATTCAGGTCGACCTTGACGCCCTCGGCGAGAAGCTTCACGTCGAAGAATTGTTTGGTATCGACCGTGTGCGCCGTGCTGGATCGAAGCGCCACGTGAGCGCGCTCGAGCGATTCTGCATCCACCAGGACGTGCTCTTGTTCCAGCAGCACGAAAGCCGTGCCGTAGCAACTTCCGTTTACGCACAGCTCGAGCAGCATTCTGTCCGGCTGAGCAACGAGGGGACCGGACACGAGCAGCGCCGTTGCAATCAGGGCGAGCCGGCGCCGTCGCATGCCTTGGTGTCTGTCGTGATGGCGTGGGTTAGCGACG
>JBEKVP010000108.1:0-7398 GCA_049513935.1 Steroidobacteraceae bacterium | reverse complement strand
CAAGCGGGCGATAGCGCGCGCGCGGCTCGGCTCGCGCGAGACGCTCGCCGCGATCCGCCGCATCGACGCCCAAGCGCGTGCGCTGGAGGGCCGCGTCGCGGGTCCCGCGTTCGAGGCCCTCGTTGCGCCGCGCGACGCCGCGGGAGGGGCGCGTGTCGGCTGAGCTCGACGTCTTGATCGTCGGCGCGGGTTTGTCCGGGATCGCCGCCGCGGTCCATCTCAAAATGCGATGTCCCGGCAAGCGCTGGCTCATCTTGGAGTCGCGCGCCAATCTCGGCGGCACCTGGGATTTGTTTCGCTATCCAGGTGTGCGCTCGGACTCCGACATGTACACGCTTGGATTTTCGTTCAAGCCGTGGACCGCGGCGAAGGCGATCGCCGGCGGCGAGACGATTCTCGGCTACCTCGAGGAGGCGGCACGCGAACACGGGATCGACCGGCAGATGCGCTTCGATCATCGAGTGATTCGCGCCTCGTGGGCGTCCGAGCGCGTGGCGTGGATGGTCGAGGCCGAGCGGGGGCCTTCGCGCGAGCCCGTCCGATTCGAGTGCCGGTTTCTCCTGCTCTGCAGCGGCTACTACGACTATGCGGAAGGGTATACACCCGCCTTTCCCGGACGCGCCGATTTTTCGGGCGTCATCGTGCATCCGCAGCGCTGGCCGCGGCGCTTGGCATACCAGAACAAGCGTGTCGTCGTGATCGGCAGCGGCGCGACGGCCGTCACCCTGGTACCCGCGCTCGCGCAGAGCGCCGCCAAGGTCACCATGCTGCAGCGCTCGCCGAGCTATGTGGTTGCCATGCCGGTCGAGGACAAGCTCCAGGCGCTCGTGCGGCGCGCGCTGCCCGCAAGTCTCGCTTTCCGCGTCATTCGCTGGCGAAACATCCTCTTCGGCATCTACTTCTACGGGCGCTGCCGGGCGCAACCCGAGCGCGTCAAGAAATGGATTCAGAGGCAGATTCAACAGGCGCTGGGTATCGAGTACGACGTCGCTAGGCACTTCGGGCCGCGCTATAACCCTTGGGATCAGCGGATGTGCATCGTGCCGGACGGGGACCTGTTCGCCGCGATCAAGTCCGGCCGCGCCGAGATCGTGACCGACGAGATCGATACCTTCATCGAGAACGGCATCAGGCTCAAGAGTGGGAGCGTGCTCGACGCCGATATCATCGTGACCGCCACCGGGCTCAACGTCGTGCCCCTGGGCGGCATCGAGCTCCACGTCGACGGCGAGCGCGTGCGCCTCGCGGGGACCTTGAGCTACAAAGGCGCGATGTTCAGCGGAATCCCGAATCTCGCGACGGTCATCGGTTACACCAACGCCTCATGGACGCTCAAATGCGAGCTCGTCTGCCGCTTCTTGTGCCGCTTGCTCAACTACATGGAGAAGCAGGGTCATGAGATCTGCGTACCGCGCAACGAGGATGCATCGTTGCGCGAAGAGCCTTGGTTGAATCTCACGTCGGGCTACGTGCGGCGGGTTTCGGACCAGCTGCCGAAACAAGGATCGAAGCGCCCGTGGCGGCTCTGGCAAAATTACCTGCTCGATCGGTTGTGGCTGCGCAGCAGCGCGTTGGATGACGGGGTCATGAGATTCGCCGGCAAGGGGAGAACCTCGTCGCGCGATACAACCGTGGCTGCCGGGTCGCGTCATCCCTGACGCCTCATCGAGTCGCTGAACTGCCCGAGCTGAAAATCGGCGTCGCCCATGGTCATATCGATCACGGTGAGCCGTTTGAAATAGTGGCTCACGATGCAGTCTTCGACCATGCCCATTGCGCCGTGCATCTGAATCGCCTGCTGGCCAACCAATCGGGCGGCCTCGCCGATGTAGGCCTTGGCTCCGGCGACGGCGCGGTGCCGTCCGAGCGCATCGTCCGAGCTGGATTGCACGGCGGCGGCGATGGCCATGGAGCGCATCTGTTCCTCGGCGATGTACATGTCCGCCATGCGATGCTGCAGCGCTTGGAAAGCGCCGATCGGCGTGCCGAATTGCCGGCGAGTTTTCAAGTACTCGAGCGTCGTCTGATTCAGCATGCCGGCGATGCCGACCGCCTCGGCGCAGAGCGCAGCGGCGGCTCGGTCCACGGCGCGCTCGAGGATCGCGTGGGCGAGGCCTGCGGGGGCAATCAAAGCCGATTCATCGACGTACACGTCGGCCAGGGCGATATCGGCGGCCCGCCCGCCCGATTGGGTCGGATAGGCGAGGAGCGAGACGCCGCGGGCTTCGCGCGGCACCAGGAAGAGCGCGAGGTCTTGCAGCGGCTCGCCGGTGGCCGGCTGGGTCCGCGCGGAGATCACGAAATAATCGGCGGACGGGGCGTCGAGCGCCACGGATTTGCGGCCCGAGATCCGCCAGCCGCTCCCCGAGCGTGCCGCGCTGCTTAAGATCCGGTGCAGATCGTAGCGGCCCTGCGGCTCATAGGCGCCGAGCGCGAGCTTGAGCTTGCCGGATGCGATCTCGGGCACAATCGCGGCGCGCATCGCGGCGGGCGCGGCGTCGCGAATCAGTCCCCCGCAAAGCACCACGGTGCTTAAGTACGGCTCGAGCAGGAGCCCCCGGCCCACCTGCTCCATGACCAGCATGACGTCGACGCCGTCACCCTCGAGTCCTCCGAGATCCTTCGGGAAGGGCAGCGCCAGCAATCCGAGCTCGGCATAGGTCTGCCAGGCGTGCTCCGAGAATCCCAGGGACGAGCGCGCGAGCTCGCGCCGCCGCTCGAAGCCGTAGTCGCGCGCGATGAATCGCTGCAGCGTGTCTCTAAGCGCCTCTTGCTCCTCGGTATAGCGAAAATCCACGCGGCGCCCTAAAGATCCAAGATCGTCTTGGAAATGATGTTCTTCTGGATCTCGTTCGATCCGGCGTAGATCGAAGTCTTGCGCTGGTTGAAATACTGCCCGGTGAGCGGCGGAGCGTACGCTGCATAATGCGCCGCGAGCAACGGCTCGGCCTCCCAGTCGATGTCGAGCGCTTCGCGCAGGTACGGCAACGCATCGGGTCCGAGCGCATGCATCTTGAGCTCGGCGAGCTGTTGAATGATCTCCGAGCCCTTGATCTTGAGGATCGAGGCCTCGGGACCGGGCGCGCGCGATTCGTTGGCGACCGCCGACAGCATCCGTAGATTGGTGATCTCGAGCGCAGTCAGCTCGAGCTCGATCCGCGCGAGGCGATCGCGAAAGCGGGGATCCTCGATGAGAGGCTTGCCGTTCGCGATCTCCGCGGCGGCGATCGCCTTCAGACTCTGCAATCCGCGCTTGCAAAGACCGATGCCCGCATTGTTGGTACGCTCGTGGCCCAAGAGGAATTTGGCATAGGTCCAGCCCCTGTTCTCCTCGCCGACCAGGTTCTCGGCCGGCACCTGGACGTTATCGAAGGTGATGTGGTTGATCTCGTGCTCGCCGTCCAGGGTGATGATGGGCCGAAGGTGGATGCCCGGCGTCCGCATGTCGACCAACAGAAAGGAGATGCCTTGCTGCTGCCGCGCATCGCTGCAGGTGCGCGCCAGGACGAAGATCCAGTCGGCGTACTGGCCGAGCGTGTTCCAGGTCTTCTCTCCGTTGAGGATATAGTGATCGCCGTGCCGCTCCGCGGCGGTCCGAAGCGAGGCGAGGTCGGAACCGGATCCCGGCTCGGAATAACCTTGGCACCACCACTGCTCGCCCGAGATGATGCGCGGCAGGAAGTAATCCTGTTGAGCGGCATTGCCGAACTTCATGAGAACGGGCGCGACCATCCGCAAGGAGAAGGGAATCTGCGCCGGAGCTTCGGCCGCCGCGCCTTCCTCCTCGAAGATGTGTTGCTGGACCACCGTCCATTCGGCGCCGCCGAATTTCTTCGGCCACATGCCCGCACCCCAGCCGCGCCGGTGCAAAATCCGTTGCCAGCGCACCATATCGTCCTTGCGCAGGCGACGGCCGAGACGCATCTTGTCCCGGATCTCGAGCGGCAGCTCGGCTTTCAGGAAGGCGCGGACTTCGGCGCGAAAGGCTTCTTCTTCCGGGGTGTAGCGCAAGTCCATGGCGGCGCGGCCAGCTTAAGGTCTATGGACGCTCTGCCGGAGCGCTTTGGGCGACAACCTTTTAACCGTCGGCGACTATCGGGGCTGCGGTATAAAATATGGATCTCTTTGCGAGGCCAATAAGATGGACGATTCCGACCGGAGCCTGGGGATGCACCGCGATATCTCGCGGCGCGACTTTGTGAACGGCGTTGCCCTGGCAGCGCTCGCCGCTCCGCGCTGGGGCGGTGCGGCGGCCGCGCTGGGAATGGGCGCCGAGGACTATCCGCCCGAGCGCCTGGGAATGCGTGGCTCGCACCCCGGCTCGTTCGAGGCCGCGCACGAACTGCGCGATCGGCGCACCGCGGATCTGTCCACCGCCGCGCGTACCGGCGAGAGCTACGACCTGGTGATCGTTGGGGGAGGACTCAGCGGCCTCGCCGCGGCGCATTTCTTCCTGAAGAGCGCGGGCGGCGAGGCGAAGGTGCTGATCCTCGACAATCACGACGACTTTGGCGGCCACGCCAAGCGCAACGAGCTGCATTACCAAGGCAGGATGCTCGCCATCAACGGCGGCACGCTCGAGATCGAATCCCCAGGCCGCTACAATCGCTGGGCACGCGAGGTGCTCCGCGATATCGGCGTGGATCTCGATCGCTACACGAAGGCGAATGCATCCAACGCGAAGCTCTACGGTTCCCTGGGTTTGCGCGGCGCGCATTTCTTCGACAAGGAGACCTTCGGCAAAGATCGACTCGTCGTCGCGCCGCGCTCCGGCGTTGCGGAGATTCCCGCGCCCTTCAGCCCGGAGTACGTCCGCAGCATGCCCATATCCGAGCGCGCCAAGAGCGACCTGTTGCGGCTCCAAGACCCGCGCCAGCCGGACTACATGCCGGGGCTTACCTCGGCGGAGAAGAAAGCAAGGCTTGCACGCATGAGTTATCGGGAATACCTGCTCGATGTGGCGCGAGTCGATCCCCAGGCCTATTGGTTCTACATGGCACTCGGCCGGGGCGTGTTCGGCGTCGGGGCCGATGCAACGCCGGCATTGTTTGCCTGGCAGATGAACGCGGGCGGCGGCGGCTTCGCGGGCCTCAACTTGGAGCCCTCTCCCGACGGCCTGCTCGCGGACCTGCCCGGCGGACAACACGGACGCCAGAAGGAGGACGAGACCACGGTGCACTTCCCCGACGGTAACGCGACGCTCGCGCGCCTCTTGGTGCGGCGCCTCGTCCCCGACGCCGTTCCAGGCACGACGCAGGAAGATCTTGGGATCGCGCGCGTCGACTATGGGCTCCTCGACCGGCCGTCGAACGCCGCGCGCATCCGCTTGAACTGCACTGTCGTCAACGTTCGCCACGACGACGAGGTGAGCTCCGCGAAAGAGGTGCTGGTCACCTACAACAGCCGTGGACGGCTCTACGAGATACGCGGCCGAGCGTGCGTGATGGCGTGCTGGCACACGTTCATTCCCTATCTCGTTCCGGAGCTTCCTTCAGCCCAACGCGAGGCGCTCGCCTACAACGTCAAGGCGCCCATCGTCTACACCAATGTGTTCGTGCGAAACTGGAAAGCTTTCGAGAAGCTCGGCGCCTCTTACATCGATTGCCCCACCATGTATCACGACAGCGTGGCGCTTGCGGAGGCCTGCGACCTCGGCGAGCTGCGCCATGCCCGAAACCCATCGGAGCCGGTCGCGGTGCGCATGACGCGCATGCCGGGCGCGATTGGCCGTCCCCGCAAGGAGCAGCATCGCATCGGACGCGCCGAGCTTCTGGCAACCTCGTTCGAGACCTTCGAGCGCAACATCCGCGCGCAGCTCGCGCGCATCCTGCGTCCGGCCGGTTTCGATCCGGCCGCCGACATCATCGGCATCGCGGTGAATCGCTGGCCGCACGGCTATTCCTACACCTACAACAGCCTGTATGACCCGCCCGAGTGGGTGTTCACGGAAACCTCGTCACGCCCCTGCGTCGCGGCCCGGCAGCCTTACGGTCTCATCTCGATCGCCAATGCCGACGCCGCGGCGAGCCCACATACCGATGCGGCGTTCCTCGAGGCGCATCGGGCCGTGGAGGAGGTGCTCGAGCGGCGCGCGTACCCGTTCATCTCGAGCCCGGCGCCGAGCGCGGGCTGAGACGCCCGAGACGAATCGCGCCACCGTCGAACCACACTCGCCTCAAGGGATCCCTTCATGAAATCGTCCTGGCTAGTACCGCTGCTGCTCGGCGTGAACGGCGGTTTCGTCGACACGGCGGGTTTCTTGGCGTTGCAAGGTCTGTTCACGGCGCATGTAACCGGCAACTTCGTCACGCTCGGCGCGGCGGTGGTGTTTGGAAGCTCCGGCACCGTGGCCAAGCTCCTCGCGCTGCCGACCTTTTGTGCGGTGATCTTGATTGTAAGACTCGCGAGCCATGGGCTCGTGGTGCGCGGCCTGCCGGTGTTGCGCACGCTGATGACCTTGCAGGTCGGGCTGCTTGCCGTGGCCGCGGCGCTCGCGATCCGATACGGCCCGTTCCCGAACGGCGATACCGGCCTCGCGCTCGCGACCGGCCTCGTCTTGGTCTCGGCGATGGCGATACAAAACGCCGCGCATCGAATCCATCTCGGCAGCGCGCCTCCCTCGACCATCATGACCGGCACGACGACGCAAATGATGATCGACGTCGCCGACTTGCTGAAACATCCCGAAGCCGACAAGAAAGACGCGGCGCGGGTACGGCTGAAACGCTTGACGGCAAGCGTGCTCGCGTTCGCATTGGGTTGTGCGGCCGCCGCGCTGACTTTTGCGAAGGCGGGCGTCTATTGCTTCCTCGTGCCGCCGATTCTCGGGTTCGGTGCGCTGCTCATGCGGCTCGCGGCGTTCGAGTCGCGTGGATGAGCGGCGGACCGGCTGCCGGCTCGCGGCTAAAATCCAAGCGCGAGCGACAACTCGTTCGTACCGCGAAAGACTTTGATCACCGCCCGGGCGGTGGCCGGGCTCGCGGTCATGGCAGCCTGCAGGTCGGGAAGCGTCTTGATGGGGCGAGCATCGAGGCTATAAATGATATCGCCGACGATGATCCCGGCTTTTTGGGCGACGGACCCTGGGGTCACGGCGGCCACGAGAACGCCGGCGCGGTTCGGCATTTCGGGCGAGGCGGCGACCGCGATGCCGCTGATGCCTAAATCCAGCGGGCGCGGAGCGGGTGCCGCCATCGCAACGACGGGAGGCGCCTGCGCGTATCCGGGCGCCTGCGCGTATCCGCCCACCTTGGCGAGCAAACCGGCGATCTCAGCGGTGGAGATCTCGCCTTGATAGCCGGGACCGCCCTTGGCGATCAACTTGAAGGTCCACAGAACCGGCTTGTCGGGCGCATAGCTCGATGCAAGCGCGCGCAGCGCTTGTTCCTCGATGGGGAA
>JBEKVP010000107.1:0-7428 GCA_049513935.1 Steroidobacteraceae bacterium | reverse complement strand
AGCCGCGCGCGAGCGGCGCATTCCCGTCGATGGCGCAAATCATATCCGATTACGCCCCGATGTCCTCTGTTAGTTTGGCCTCGACCGAAGGATAAGATGGAACTGTTGACCGCGATCGATACCCGCGCATCCGCTGCCCGCCTGGGCGATCCTGGCCCGACGCAAGAGCACCTCGAGCGCATGCTCGAGGCCGCGCGGCATGCGCCCGACCATGGGCGGATGAAGCCGTGGCGTTTGGTGGTCCTCGATGAGGCGGCGAAGCACAGATTTGCCGCGGCGGCGGCCGAGGCCAAACGCCGACGCACGCCGGCGCTCAACGGTGAGCAACTGGCCGCCGAGCGGGAAAAGATCCTGCGCTCGCCGACCATCGTCGTGGTCGGCTGCGCCGTGCGCGAGAACCCCAAGGTGCCCGAGATCGAGCAAGTCATCGCGGTCGGTGCCGCTGCGCAGAATCTATTCCTCGCCGCTCACGATCTGGGCTACGGCGTCATGTGGAAGACGGGCGCGGCGGCGTACGATCCGGACGTCAAGGCGGTGGTCGGATTGGAGGACCACGATCACATCGTCGGCATCATCCACGTGGGTACGCGGCTGAAGTAAAGGAGCGTCCGCGCAGCGACACCGACTTGACCAGCGCCCAGGCCGGTAGGCCCGGCGCGAGCCTGAGCTCGCGCGTCGCCGCCTTGGTCACCCGCGCGAGCACTTGCGCTCCGCCGATGTCGATGGCGATGAGATCGGAACCCGGGTCGTCGTCGATGATCGCGCTGACCACGCCCTTGAGATTGTTTCGCACGCTCAAGTGCTGCGGCATTTGCGTCGACACGATGAGGTCGCGCGCGAGCAGCTGCACGCGCAGCGCGGTGCCCGGTGCGACCTTCCGCGTCTGCACCTTGAGCTCGCCGGCGGCGACCCGTACGCGCGTCAGTCCACTGGGCCCGTCCTCGCCGAGCACCACGCCGTCGAGAACGGCGCCGACGGCATCGGGACCGATGAGGGAGCGCAGCTGCGCATCGAGGCTCATGGCGCCGATGCCGCCCTGCGCGACCACGGTGCCGGACTGCATCAGAACGATGTGCGTCGCGAGGCGCAGTACTTCATCGAAGCGGTGACTCACGTACACCATCGGAATCGCAAGCCGGTCGCGCAGCGATTCGAGGTAGGGCAGCACCTCCTCGCGCCGCTCCTGGTCGAGCGCGGCCAGGGGCTCATCCAGCAGCAAGAGGCGCGGCTGCGAGAGCAGCGCGCGGCCGATCGCGACCCGCTGGCGCTCGCCGCCGGAGAGCCGATGCACGCGGCGCGCCATCAGCTTGCCGAGATCGAGGAGGCTCACGGCTTCATCGAGGCTCACGTAGCGCGGGCCCGACGCGCGCCGCAGGGCGAACTCGAGATTGGATGCGACGTTCAGGTGGGGAAACAGCCGCGCGTCCTGGAACACGTAACCGATGCGGCGCCGTTCCGCCGGGATGTCGATGCCGCGGCGCGTATCGAGGAGCACCGTCTCATCGAGCGCCACTTCGCCGGCGTCCGGTGCGAGGAGGCCCGCGATCACATTGACGACCGTGGTTTTGCCGCAGCCGGAAGGCCCGAACAATGCGGCGACGCCGGGCGACGGGAGCTCGAATGCGACGTTGAGCGCAAAGGAGCCGAGCTTCTTGGCGGCGGCGACTTTGAGCAGCATCACCGCCCCAACATGCGGCGCACGCGTCGGGCGAACCATTCCGAGACCAGCAGCCCGCCGAGTCCCAGAACTACCGACAGGATGGCGAGCCGCGCGGCGGCGACCTCGCCGCCGGGCTCTTGCAGCGCCGAGTAGAGGGCGAGGGGGAGCGTGCGGGTCTCGCCGGGAATGTTCGATACGAACGTGATGACCGCGCCGAACTCGCCAAGCGCCGCAGAAAAAGCGGTGATCGCGCCGGCCAGAAGTCCGGGCAGCATCAGGGGCAGGGTGATCGCCGCGAAACGATCGAGCGGACCCGCGCCCAAGGTGCGCGCCGCATCTTCGAGTCCGCGATCGATGTTGTCGAGCGAGATGCGTATCGCACGGACCATCAACGGGAAGGACATGACGGCGGTGGCGAGCGCCGCGCCGTTGCGGGTGAAGATGAGCTCGATGCCGAACCAGCGCTCGAGCCTCGCGCCGATGACGCCGCGCGTCCCGAAGAGCACGAGCAGCACGTACCCCACGGCAACCGGGGGCAGCACGAGCGGCAGGTGCACGGCGGCGTCGAGCAGCGAGCGGCCGAGAAAGCGCCTGCGCGTGAGCACCCACGCGACGAGAATCGCCGGCGCCAAGCTGAATGCCACGCTTCGCAGGGCCACGCTCAAGCTCAAGCGCAGCGCCTCGCTCTCGCCGGCGCTCAACCAGGTGCTGGGGTCCATGCCGCAGGCAGTATACTGTGAGCCGCACAGTCGCCCGGGATACTCCAAGGATTTTCAATGCCCTATTACCGCGCCGTGGCGCAAGCGGCGGCGTCGACACCGGAGAGAATCGGTGTTTTGTTGATCAATCTAGGCACCCCCGATTCACCCTCGTATTTTGCCGTCCAGCGCTATCTGTGCGAGTTCCTGAGCGATCGCCGGGTCATCAATACCTCCCGCGCGATCTGGCTGCCGATCTTGTACGGCGTGGTGTTGCCGCTGCGTCCCGCGCGCTCGGCGCGCAACTACCGCAAGATCTGGATGCACGACGGCTCTCCGTTGGCGGTCTACTCGAACCGCCTCACCAACAGGATCGGTGACCGGCTGCGCGAGACGATCGGCGACCGCGTGCGGGTGGCGCTCGGCATGACCTACGGGAATCCGAGCATTGCGAACGCGGTCGCCACGCTCGCCGAGCAGAACGTCAGGCGGCTGTTGGTGCTGCCGCTTTATCCTCAGTACTGTTCATCGACCACGGGCTCGGCGTTCGACCGGACCGCGGCAGTGCTGCGCCGCTGGCGCTGGTTGCCGGAGACCCGCTTCATCAACGACTACTACGCCGACGCCGGCTACCTCGGGGCGTTGACGGCGCGTATCGAGGAGCATTGGGCAGAGCTCGGCGAGCGCACGCACCTCTTGTTCTCCTACCACGGCATTCCGGCCGCGTACGTCGAGGAGGGCGATCCGTACCGCGCCCAGGCGGAGGCGACGACCCGCGCGGTGGTCTCGCGCTTGGGACTCGTCGCGGACGAATGGACTCATTGCTATCAATCGCGCTTCGGCTCCGTCGTGTGGCTGCAGCCCTATACCGAGGACACATTGAAGGATCTGGCGAAGCGCGGCATGCGCAAATTGACCGTCGTCTCGCCGTCCTTCGCCGTCGATTGCCTGGAGACGCTGCAGGAGGTGGCGATCGAGTATCGAGACAAGTTTCAAGAGCTGGGCGGCGAGCGGTTGAGTCTCGTTCCCGCCCTCAACGACGATTCGCGCCACGTCGAGGCCTTGTGCGCGATCATCCGTGGGCGTCTGTCAGGATGGATATAGATTCTAGATATATTATATAACCGTATGAATTTGATAATTATAAATGAGACAAATCGACGCTAGTCCGGTCGCGCGGCGCGGCCCCTCGAGGCGATGAGCGTCGTTGCGCTCGCCGTGCTCGGCATCTGGGCGTACCTCATCCTGGCGCACGGTCGATTCTGGAGCTCGCGTCCGCAGCTCATGCCGGCCGTTCCCGCGTCGTGTCCCGACGTCGATATCGTGGTGCCAGCGCGCGACGAGGAGGAAACTATCGGAGCGGTCATCGGCTCGCTGCTAAAGCAAGATTACCCCGGCCGGTTCCGCATCCTCTTGGTGGACGATAATTCGACCGACGCGACCGCCGAGCGCGCCGGCCGCGCGCCGAACTTGCGGGTGATCCGCGGGGACCCGAAGCCCCAAGGATGGGCCGGAAAGATGTGGGCGCTCCGGCAGGGCGTTGAAGCGGGAGAGGCGCCGCTCATCCTCTTTACCGATGCGGACATCGTGCACGACCCGAAGCACCTGTCAGCGCTGGTCGCGCGGCTGCCGGACCTCGATCTGGTGAGCGAGATGGTGCGCCTCAACTGCGCGAGCCTTGCGGAGCGGGCGCTGGTGCCGGCCTTCGTCTACTTTTTCCAGATGCTCTATCCGTTCGCGCGCGTGAACGACCCGCGCTCGCGCGTCGCGGCGGCGGCGGGCGGAACCGTGTTGATCGCCCGCGCGGTGCTCGAGCGCATCGGCGGCATCGACGCCGTCAAGGGCGCCCTCATCGACGATGTCGCGCTCGCGAAGAAGGTCAAGGCGGCCGGCGGCGCACTTTATCTCGGCCATTCCGGCCTCGCCTCATCGATTCGTCCGTATCCGCATTTCGCGGATGTCTGGCGCATGATCGCGCGCACCGCGTTCACCCAGCTGCGCTACTCGGCGGCGTTGCTTTTCCTGACGGTGATCGGCCTGTCGCTCGTCTGGCTCGCGCCGGTCGCGCTCATGCTCGTAGGCCGACACTGGGAGCGCCTGTGCGGTCTCGCGGCGTTCGCCGCCGCGGCGGCGAGCTACCTCCCGACCCTGAGACGCTACGAGCGCAGCCCGCTCTGGGCGCCGGTGCTGCCGCTCATTGCCGCGTTCTACATGGCGGCGACCGTCGGATCGGCGCTTAGCTATTGGCGCGGCGTGGGCGCTCGCTGGAAGAATCGCTCCTACCTCGGCTGACGACCCGTCCCCCGGCCTCATTCCGTCCACGCGCGATCGAGTATGGAAACAGTATCGACGTCGGTCTCGCCGGCGCCGAATACAGCGCCCCAGCCCGACTCGCGGTCCAGGCGCGTCGCGCAGAATCCTTCAGCGACGCGCGCGGCCGCGGGCGGACCGGAAGCGGCAGCCGCGAGCAGCAGACTCGCCTGCATCAGAGTCACGAACGATTGGGCCAGGCGCCGCGCGCGCGCTTCCTGAAACCCAGGCGCCGCCAACGCGGCGGCGAAGCGCTCGAACTCCACATCGAAGCGGCGATCGGCGCCGCGCGCGCCGGAGAGCTCGTGCAGTACGAGCTCGCACGTCGCAGGCGACTTCGCAAAGGCGCGCAGCACGTCGAGGCACATGATGTTGCCCGAGCCCTCCCAGATCGAGTTCACCGGCATCTCGCGCGCGATGCGTGCGAGCGGCAGCTCCTCGGTATAGCCGTTGCCGCCAAGCACCTCCATGGCCTCGGCTGCCAATTCGCAACCGCGCTTGCACACCCAGAATTTCGCGGCGGACGTGAGCGCGCGGCGCAACGCGAGCTCGCTCGGCGCATCGCTTTCGAAGGCCCTTGCCAGACGCATCGACAAGGCGGTGGCCGCCTCGGATTCGAGCGCGAGATCGGCGAGCACGCTGCGCATGAGCGGTTGATCGAGCAGTGCGGATCCGAACACCTTGCGATGGTGCGCATGATGCAGGGCCTGAACCAGCGCCTGGCGCATCATGCCGGCCGTGCCGATCAGGCAGTCGAGACGCGTGTAGGTTCCCATCTCCAGAATCGTCGGCACACCCCGGCCTTCCTCGCCGAGGAGCAGCGCCCAGGCGTCCATGAATTCGACTTCGGAGGAGGCGTTCGAACGATTACCGAGCTTGTCCTTGAGGCGCTGGATGAAGATCTCGTTGCGCGAGCCGTCCGGCAGGCGCCGCGGCATGAAGAAGCACGACAGTCCGCCCTCGGCTTGCGCCAGCACCAGATGCGCGTCGCATTGCGGCGCCGAGAAGAACCATTTGTGACCGGTGATCCGGTAGGAGCCGTCGGCGCTCCGCACGGCGCGCGTCGTGTTGGCGCGTACATCCGAGCCGCCTTGCTTCTCCGTCATGCCCATGCCAATGAGACCGCCGAGCTTGGTGTCGATCGGGATATCGCGCGGGTCGTAGCGCCGTGTGAGCAGGCGCGGCACCCAGCTCTTTGCCAGCTCCGGATCGCGCCGCAGGGCGGCGATCCCACCGTAGGTCATGGTGGTCGGGCAGAGGGTCCCGCATTCGACCTGTGCCTGCATGAGGTATCCGGCCGCGCGCGCAACGTGGGCGCCCGCGCCTCCGCCAACCCAGGGTGCGCTGTGATAGCCGCGGGCGGCGATGCCTTCCATCAACGCGTGCCAGGACGGATGAAACTCGATCGCATCGACGCGCTCTCCGCGGACATCGAAGCTCTGCAGCACCGGCGGATTGCGGTTCGCGAGCCGCCCATGCTCGAAGTTCGCGGCGCTGCCGACCGTGGCGCCGTCGACCGCCAGTTGCTCGAGATGGTGCACGGCGCCTTCGCGCCGGGCCGCCTGGCTGAGCGCCTGGTCGGTGGTGAAGAGGTTGTAGTCGGCGAGCGGCGGTGTTTGATTCAAGACCATGGCGGCCTCGCGGTGAGCGTGCGGGTGGCGGCGAGCGGTCTCGTGAGCTTATTGCAAGACGGACTTTATGGCTAAAATGCTTAGGTGAAGCTCGAGGGCAAAGTCACTCTGGTCACCGGCGGGAACTCCGGGATCGGCCGCGCGATCGCGCTCCGCGCCGCGGCGGAGGGCGCGCGCGTCGCCATCTCCGGACGCGATCATGTCAAGGGCGAAATCGTGCTCGGCGAGCTGCGCGCCGCAGGCGCCGACGCGGCATTCTTCCCCGCCGAACTGAGCGAGGAGCAGCGGGCCGCGGAGCTGGTGAGCGGGGTCGCGGGACATTTCGGGCGCCTGGATGTCGTGGTGAACAATGCGGGTGTCGGCGCGCGCCGCTCCCCCATCGAGGCGGACGACGGAGCCGGCGATCGCCTGAGGAAGTTGATGGGCGCCAATTTCGAGGCGGCCTATTACGTATCCGCGCACGCCTTGCCGCTGTTACGCGGAGCCGGCGGCGGATCCATCGTCAACATCTCCTCCACAGCGGCGCTGCACGGGACCTGGGGCACCTACGGCATCGCGAAGGCCGCGATCGAGGCGTTGACGCGGTCGCTCGCCGTGCAAGGCGCGCCCGATCGCATTCGCGCCAACGGCGTTTCGCCCGGATGGATCAGCACGGAAGCAACGCGCGGCCACGAGGCCGTCGACCGCAACGCGTCGCTCTTTCGTCGCATGGGCACAGCGGATGAAATCGCCCGTGCCGTCGTCTTTCTCGCCTCCTCCGAGGCGAGCTTCGTCACCGGTCAGACGCTGATCGTCGATGGGGGCTTGACCATCGTCGATTACCCCTCGCAACCCTGGCTCGAGGCGGTGGGTGCATGGAAGCTGTTTCCCGACGCCCGGCCGTCGCGCTGAGGGAGCACCGCACCGTACCACCGAGGGCGCATCGCGGCCCTGCACTTCGCGGCCGCGCACTTGCGTGGGCGGACGGCACAATGCTAGATTTGGGGTATATGCACATGGCGGTAGCTCAATTCGGCGATTTCGGCGCGCTCCCGCGCCGGCTTTCGCTCGTGCTGCTGCTGCGCCGCTAGGCGCCACTCACACGCGCTATCGGTCGGCGCCCACAAGACCGAACACCAAACCCTCTCTC
>JBEKVP010000106.1:0-7447 GCA_049513935.1 Steroidobacteraceae bacterium | reverse complement strand
CTGAAGCGGATTACCGTCCGCGTCGAAGCCGTGCGTCTCGTTGCCCGTCATCTCCTCCGCCGCCGTGGCTTCGTATCCGGCCAGCACCACCACCCACGCGAGGACGTTGCGCAGCGCCTTCGCGCACGCCCTGGTCTGCGCCATCGATCGCAGCTGGAACATCGGCACGGCCTGGTCGCCGTTCTTGGACGGCCGCACGCTCCAGTTCGGCTCGTCGTTGGTGCACATCGAGTCCGCCGTCGAAACGATCTGGCCGCTCGGGATGTGCAGGACTTCGGCGGTGCACTCCCATCCGCGCACGCCGTCCGCCTCGATCTGCCGCGTCTCCCGCACGCGCGGCACCAGGCGGAACATCGTGCCGAGCGTTTGCCACGCCGTGAAGTGGAGGTGCTTGCGCCCCCCCACCACGGTGAAAGCCTTGGTCTGCTCCACCATGCGCCCCATGGCTTTCGCACAGAGCTTGGCTTCGGCGAGCACCGTCTCCGGAGCCCGCGCCATCCGGATCTCGGTCGATCCCTCGAACGCGATAACTTCGTTCGGCTCCATCTACGCCCTCCTCGCCGAAACGCCGGCCACCGGGTAAGCCTTGATTCCCGGAATCGCCATGGTGGACTTGAGCGCCCGCGCCATCCCGCCGATCGCCACGTCGTTCGGCTGGAGCAAATTCATAAACTGCGGGTTCGCCGCCACGTACTCGACCAGCGCCGGGAAGTCCACGATCTCAGCCTTCCACGTCTCGGTGAGCACCACGCCCGCGAGCTTGGGCGCCGTCCGCTCCACCTGCACCGGGGGAACGTAGAGCTCGCGCTCGACGATGGCCGCGACTTCGGCGGCCGAAGCGCCCGCGGCCTCCGCCTCCATAGCCTCGGCCTCCTGCGCCTGCATGGCCAGAAACTCCTGCGCCTTGCGCCGCAGCCACGCGTCCTCGAGATCCTTGCGCGCGGTCTCGGTGTCGAACGCGGAGATGAGCCCCTTGTAAATCTTCTCCGCCTGGTTCAGCGGATCGTCGAACCTGGCGCGCTGCGCCAAAGCTTCCTTCCAGGTCGCGTGAGCCCGCTGCACGATGGGCTTGAAGGTGTCTTCGATCTCGGCGCGCAGCGCCTTGATTCCCTTCAGCTCCTCGCCCGCCATGCGGTAGGACTTCGCGTCGTCCACCACCAGCGCCTTCGCCCTCTCGGGCCACTTCGTGGCCCTGCTGGCCAGAACGCTACTTACCGCTTTCATGATTGGTATTACCTCTGCTACTGCCGTCGCCATGGTTTGCCCCTTTGTTGTGATTTGCCGTCGTGCATGCCCCATTTGAAACAAGCGAGCGCGGAGAGAAAGACCTCGGCGTCCCGCTGAAAATCGCGCTTTGGATACTCGATTGCGCGATACGACCCATCCCGTTTGAGCTGAAGTGCTACTCTGCGGAACCGCCTCGGCTCGGGTAGGCAGTTCGTGTAGGCGGCCAGTTGCAGCGCATGCCCCGGCAGCACCATTCCGCTCTTGAAGTCCAGCACCACCAGATCCTCGCCGATCAATCCCGTGCGGTCCAGGGTGCCCGCGTAGCGGTAGAGCGGGTGCCACATGCGGTGCTCGATGTGCCCCACCACGTACCCTGACTCGGCGAGGAATTTCCTATACCCGGCCAGGTAACCGGCGAGCTCCGGAGAAACGCTCCCTTCGTCGAGTTCCTCGCGGTCGAAGAATTCGAGCATCTTGTGCACGGCCGTGCCCCGCCGGCACGCCGCTTCAAGCACCGCCGCCGGGATCATGGAGTAATCGAGCAGCCCCGCCTTTTCGAGCACGGTGGTTACGCTGGGGAGCTCGACGTCGCCCAGGTGGTACGTGTGCGGCTCCGGCTCGAAACGGAGCTGCGGAATAGCTGTAGCCGCGGCTGCCATTGCGCCTCCTACGCCGATTTCGTGAGCAGGGCGATCGTCTCGCGCCCCTTGCGCCGCCGCTCTTCGCGCTCCTCCTTCGCCCGCTGCCGCTCGCGGATCATCAGGTTCAGCTCCTCCTCCAGCGCAGCTATTACGGCGCTCGGGCGCTTTCCGCGTGCGAAGGTTTTGGCGACACCGCTGAGTGTGAGTGTCACGCCCGTAACGGCGAGCCTCCTCTGCGTCCTCGCCAGCAGGCCCCGGTTCGCCTTGAGAACTTGGCTGCGCTCTCGCTCGGTGAGGTCCAGGAGCGTTATCTTTGAAGGGAAAGTTACAGTCGATGTGGTTGCTAAAGTGGACTTCTTTCTATCCATGGGTCAAAGGTATTTCACTTATCTAGAAAAGTCAATGAAAAATCTAGGAAAACAGATCGGGACTCACCTAAGTCGCTGAAATGGCTAAGAAAAAAGTTGGGGTGACTGTCGAGGAAAACCTGCACCGTCAGGTGAAAAGCGAAGCTCCGCGGCGCGGTCTGAACATCGAACAGGCCTACGAGCAGGCGCTCTCTGCATGGATGGGCGAGAGGGTCGAACCAGGGGTGATCCCCGTGTCGGACGAGAATCGGGCGGTGGTCGCCTTTCTCGCCGATTTGTTTGAACGGAAGGGAACTCCCGAGCAGGAGGCGTTGAAGGCTTCGCTCCGCCTGATGCTCGGCATGTCTAAGTCGGCGAAAGGGGAAAAGGGATGAATCGATATATGAAATTTGTGATAGCCGCCGTCTGTTTGATGGTGGTTCTCGCGTGGGCGCGGCTCAACCGCTATGAGTACGCGCCCGTGGCCGCTGAAGGTCTGTCGGGTCTCTACATCCGAGACCGCTGGACGGGCGAGTTGAAGTTCTGCCGCGCCACTCATTGCGCGCCGGTCCGCGACGGATGGTGAGTTACTCCGCTGTCACAAACCTTGACAACGTTCGACTCAATGCTACTGTGAAGACTGACGCGCTGCGAGTCCCGTAGAAGGGATGCGGAGTCGAGGCTGCCCCGCCTGGCCGCATCCCGCCCCTGCGCTTTTGAGTTATTCTGGTGGTGCTTAGACTCCGCACCACCGACCTGGGCGCTTCATCCTGGAAATGGGGTGAAGCGCTTCTTCATCCCCTTCACACTCGACTTTTGCAGAGTTGCAGGACTAGGCCGCCTTGCGCCGGATGAAGTGCTGGTCGATCCAATCCTTCAGCTTTTCGAACTTCTCCGCCAGTTGAGCCTGGTCCGCCAGACGATTCTCCGCGAGCTCGCGCTGCACCGCGGATTGCGTTTCCCGCAGCTTCATATTCAGCACCAGGTTGACGACCGTCCCCGCCATCGTCGCCACGCCCGTAACGGCGATCATCATCTGCCAGTCCATTTAATTGCCCCTTAGCGCTTGTTGTAATCGAGGCGTCAGCACCGCCCGCTCCGCCGCCGGCGCGTCCATCAGCCCGCTCTGTTTCTTCGCCAAAATCGGCCGGAGCGTTCGCCGCTCTTCGGGGGTAGCCTTGTCCCACACACGCAGCGCGGCCTCGAGGCCCATCTTGTGCACCTGGCTCTGGAGCGGGGTCAGGTGCGCGTTCTCGAGCGTCTCGCGGATCTGCTTGCTGTTGAGCGTTCCGGCTTTGAGCGCGGCGGCGATCGCCGGGCCGGCCGGCTTGCCCGCGCGGGCGAGTTGGGTGATGGCGCGCTCCGCGTCGTGGCGCCCGGCCTGCACCTTCGAGCGGCCTTCGGACGACATCTCGGAAGCCGCGATTTGAGAGGCCGCGGATTCCGCTTCGGTCTGATCGATGTCGCGCGGCGCGTTGCGGATGCCGAGCGACGGGGCGAGCTGGTCCATCGTCGAGCGCCCTTCCTCGCGGCCTTCCAAATACTGCCGCACGCTCAGCGGGGTCGCGTCCTTCGCCGAGTACTTCGCGGCGTCGCCCACCTTCTCGCCCACGGTCTCGTCCGGGTCCCAGATCTTATTGCCCTTGTAATCCTTGTTGGCCGCGAGAGCCGAGATGAGGCTCACCAGCGGCGCCGCTTTGTTGGCCAGCGTGTGCAGCGGCGACTTGGCGAACTCGTAGGCGTCGGTGACGTAGCTGAGCGGGGACTCGCGCGTGCCGTCCGCCTTGCGCGGGAAGAAGTAATCCTTCATGGTCTGCGGACCCTGGCCCGTGTTCATGTAAGTGCGCAGCGCGCCCCACGCCATAGTCATAGTCAGCATCGAAGCGTTGTTGGCGATGCGGCGCAGGTTCACCTGGTCGTAGGTCTTGCGCCCCGTCGCCAGATCGAAGGGGACCTTGGCCATATCGAGGATGCCGCCGCCCACGCCGCGGAGTGTGCCGAGATTCCAGCCCACGCTGCGCGTCATCAGGCCCGCGATGTCGGACGCCGTGCGGTGCCAGAAGAGATTGTCGCGGGTCATCTGGCCCATGCGGTCCTCGATCGAGTCCCACGTCTGCGACAGGGACTTGCGCACCGCCTCGGGTCCCGCCGGTCCCAGCCGCTCGAGGTCGTAACGCGCCGCGTCCGCGAACGCGCCCATCTTGAGCCGCGGCACGACTTCCTTCATGATGAGCTGCGGAATATATTCGACCGCCGCCGCCGGCGCGCGCAGGATGCCGCCCAGCGTGTTGCCCACGCCGCCCTGGCGGAACATGCGCATCATCTTGTCGCCGATGCGCGACTCGTAGAAATCGCTCATCCGCGCGCGGCCGCCGGCGTCCTGTAAGCGGTCCACGTACGCGCCGATCAGTCCGCCCGACGCGCCCGGCCGGTACCACTCCTTGAGCATCTTGTCGCCCTTGAGCATGTTGGTGAACGGCGCGACAGGAGCGCTGGCCATCGTCTTCAGCCCCTCGAGCGGATGCCCGCGCATAGCTTGCTCGAAGCCCAGGCCGTGGCGCTGGATCATCGACTCGACGCCCACCTTAGTCAGATGGAACGCGCTCGCGCCAAGCTGAAACTGATTCAGTCCGTTGTTCACGCCCACGCCGGCGCGGTAAGCGGCGGACGCGGACAAGCCCGGCGCCAGGTGATTGTTGATCAGCGTGGCGGCCGACTCCGGAGCGTAGTAATTGCCCTTGGTCACCATGCCGCCCGCGTCCACTTCATCCTGGAGCGGAAGGTGTTTTAGGTTGGGCTCGATCTTCCGCAAGGGCTTGAGCGCCGGGTTGCGGTCGATCAGCGCTTCGAACTCGCGCATCACCGTGGGAGCCACGCGCTTCATGCGCTCCTTCGCCGCGACGTAAGCCTGCACCACCGCCGCCATCTTCTCGTCCTTCGAGCGAATATAGGCGCGATCGGACGGAGTGACCGCCTGGCCTTCCCGGCGGAGATCGGCGAGGTCCCGCAGCTCGCGGTTCATCTGGATGCGCGTGCGCGCGTCCGGATGCCGCATGAGGACATCGCTCATCCCAAATTTCCATTCGAGGTGATGGCCGATCTCGTGAGCGAGCGTCTGCGGGTCGGTTCCGAACTTAGTCATCAGGTCGGGAGTGCCGGGAGTCGCCTGCCCCAGCCTGCCGCGTCCCGGCAGCTTCATTTCGCGCTCGTGGTTCAGGCCCAGCGAATCGGCGAAGTTACTCAGGCCGCGGTGCAGGCCTTCGTTCTGATATTCCTCGACCGGGATCTTCGACGGCCCGTAGACCGCGCCGATCGGGTCCGCGATCTTAATCCAGCCCGCCGGCGCTTTCCCCTCGCGCGCGTCCACGTACTTGGCGATGCCCTGCTCCTTGAAATCCTCGAGTGCGCGGTGGCCGAGTAAGTAGCGGTCCATCTCGCGGGCCTTCAGCAGCACTAAGTCGACCGGGTTCTTACTCACCGGCTCGAGCCCCGCCGCGCGGCCGTCGGCGAAAGTCAGATGCGTGCGCTGTTTCAGGAAGCCCTTGCTACCTTCGAGCGGCCTACGCCCCATCATCGACCCGATCACCTGTTTCGCCGAATCGAATTTCTTCCACACGTGCGGGAAGTAGTTTTCGAAGAACTGCTGCAGCTTGCCTTTGCCCAGCTCCTGCACGGCCCTGCGGCGCGGATCCAGAATTCCGCGCATCACCTTCGCGATGGGATCCAGCTCCGGCGCCGCCTGCGCCCTGCCGCCCTCCACGCGATCGATGAAGTCTTCGTTGGCCTTCTCCGGCATGCGGTCGAACATCTTCCTCGCGTCCCGCAGCGAGTACTCGGCCTGGTCGTACGCCCGCTCCGCCTCGGCCAGACGCCCGCGCATGATGTGCGAAGCCTGCTCGCCCGAGTAGTCCAACGTTTGCGGAGCAAACACTTTCTGAATCGAGCGCGCCTGGTCGGTGACGCTCTTCGCCACGTCGAGCACCTTGCGCGCGAATGGATTGGGCTTGTCTCCGCGATCGCGCGCGGGCGGCGCCGGCCTAGAATTTTCCGCGGGCTGTAAATTTTCGCGCGGCAATGTCCGCGCGGGGGAGCCCCGATCTTCGCTTGCACCCGGTAATTCTTCCGCGTGGGGCCCGGGCTTTGTCTCGTCCCGGCCAAACGCCGACTCGAACGATTCCTCGCGCGTGGGCGGCTCGAAGAAAGCCCCCTGGTTGCCGGGCCGCGAGAGCTGCTCGTCGTTGGCGTACTGCCGGAACGCCGCCGCCGCTTTCACCGGTCCCTCCTGCAGCTTGCGCGCGATCGCCATGGCGTCCGGCGAGATCCCGCGCGCGCTTCCGTTCAGGTCCGGCTGATTCGCCAGGTCCTCCACTCCGATCCCCCGCGCCTTGGCCTCGTTGAGCGCGCCTACCGCGTCCTTGACGTGATCGCCCAGCGCCCACTCGGGCCGGCCTTCCACGCGGAACACCTGCGGCGCCACGCGCTCGATCTTCGCCCTGAGCTCGGGGCCGGCCGCCGCGTAATCCGCGGAGCTGTCGAAGAGCCGGCCGGTCAGGGCCTTCGCCACGCGCGATTTGGCGTCGGTCGTGAGGTTGCCGGCGGAATCCACCATGCCGTTCTTTTCCTGGTCGGTGATAACGCCGTCGTCCACCAGGTGCTGCGCCACTTCCGCGCCGTTGTCCCCGCGCAGCGCGTCCGCGAGACTTCCTCCGTTGCCGTGGTCTTCGATCATGCCGCCCACGCTGGCCAGCGTCCCGGGACTCAATCGCTTGCCGTCCGCCACGGCCTGCTCTTCGGGCATCAGGGCCGCCGGCGCGGCTTTATTGAAATCGGAGATAGCTTTCTGCGGATCGACGCCGGAGCCCGTGAGTTCGCGCGTAAGTGTCGGCTGCTGGAATTTACTCAGTTCCGCCGGATCGATTCCGAACTGCTTGGCCTTACTCTCCAGCGCCGCCTTGTACATCGGCCCGAGCTGCGGATGATCGTACGCCCGCGCAATGGTCATGGCGCGGTTGTTGCCGCCCAGCGCGTTCCCCGCCTGGTCGGTGACCGTGGCCCCGTGTTCCGCCGTGGGCGACTCGGTGAGCGTGTAATCCGGGTTGAACTTACCCGGCATCGAGTACTCCACCACGCGCGCCGCGTTCTCCGGATTCGAATAGTCCCGCTCGTTCGAATGCGGGTAAGCCGGGTTTGGCTCGAAGTTAGCGGGGTTGTGCGAAGCCTTGACGTCGCCCG
>JBEKVP010000105.1:0-7518 GCA_049513935.1 Steroidobacteraceae bacterium | reverse complement strand
CGAGTCGCCTCGGACACTCGGTCGGCAAAGCGAACTCGGAATCCGACCGTTTTTCCCACGGGCTCGGACAGCTCCTCGGCGATACGTGCGGCCAGGGCGCGCGCGGCGAGGCGGCGCGGCTGAGTGTGGGCAATGAGCAGCTCGCGCGCGCGGCCCTGCTCCAGGCAATACTGCGGCAGCTGAGTGCTCTTGCCCGAACCGGTGTCGCCGGCAACGATCAGGACTTGATGGCGATCGATCGCCTCGAGGATGTCGGTGCGCCGCGCGGAAATCGGCAGATCGGCGTCGTGCCGGAAAACCAATGCGGAGCTGCGGGGATGCGCCGGCGCCTCATTCGGCACGTTTGACTTCCGACCAGAGCCTCTCCTGCGCGGCCAGGTTCAAGCCCGCGAAGCGCTCGTCGCGCGAAGCCGCCAACGCTTCCATGGCGCGGAAGCGCCGCTCGAATTTGTCGTTCGCCTGACGCAGCGCCGCCTCGGCGTCGACATCGAGCTTGCGCGCAAGGTTCGCGGCCGCGAACAACAGGTCGCCGATCTCCTCGAAGATCTCCGCGGACGGCGCCGCGGGGTCCGGTGCCGTGCCGGGGCCGGCGGCTGCGGGGCCGGCGGGCGCCGCCGCGGAGTCGAGCGCCGCCGCAGCCTCGCGTACCTCGGCAAGCTCCTCCGCCACCTTATCGGCGGTCTGGCCGTGATGCTCGAAATCGAATCCGACCCGGGCGGCGCGCTTACTGAGCTTGAAGGCGCGCATCAGCGCCGGCATCGCCCTCGGCACTCCGTCGAGTGCACTGTCCCGGGGCGATTCGCGCGCCTTGATGTTCTCCCACGCGACGCTCTGCTCGGCGGCGGTGAGCGCGCCCGCACCGCCAAACACGTGCGGGTGGCGCCGCACGAGCTTGTCGCAGATCGCGGCCGCGACGGCCTCGAAGTCGAACTCGCCGCGCTCGCGCGCCATTTGCGCGTGGAATACCACCTGGAACAGAAGATCGCCGAGCTCGTCCTTGAGCTGCTTGAGATCGCTCCGATCGATGGCGTCCGCGACCTCGTAGGCCTCCTCGATGGTGTATGGCGCGATGCTCGCGAAGGTCTGCTCGCGATCCCAGGGGCAGCCGTCCGCGGAGCGCAGCCGCTCCATGATCTCGAGGAGTGCGGCTACGCTCGCGGTCATGCGTCCGGCGATGCCCCATCCGTCGGTGAGAGGTCGTGCTCCGTTCCAGCGCGCGCTTGCAGGAGCCGTCGCAGCGTGAGCAGCATGCCGGCGGTCGCACCCCAAATGTTGCGCTCACCGTACGGAATATCGAAAACCTCCACCGTGTGGCTCCCCATCGTCATCTGCCGGGGCTTGTGGTTCGCCGTGTCCAGGATGAACCCCAAGGGCACCTCGAACACATCGTGTACCTCGGCCGTCGCGATGCGCAGCTCAAACGCGGGGTTGACGAAGCCGACCGCCGGGGTCACACGAAAACCCGTGCCCACCCAGTGGTCGGGCAGGTAGCCGGCAAATTCCACGAAGCTCTCGGACAACCCGATCTCCTCGTGCGCCTCGCGCAGCGCCGCGCGCCATGCGTCGGCGTCCGTGGGGTCGATGCGGCCGCCGGGAAAGCTGATCTGGCCGGCATGATCCTTGAGGGTGACGGCGCGCTGGGTCAGCAGCACCGTCCAGCCGGGCTCGTGCTCCACCAGGGGCACGAGCACCGCGGCCGGGATGCGACGCTCGGGCGTCGCGGCGCGCATGCGCGCGAGCTGCTCGTACGATCCTCCGGCGATCCACAGCATGTCCTCCTCCGGCCCGGAAGGGTGCGGCTTCAGCGATTCGCGGATGTGCGCCTTGGAATACAGACCGTCCATCGTCAAGCGGAGGACCCCGGGCCTTTTACTCCGCCGGTCGTCAATGCCATGGGATCGAGCAGCCTACGCAGCTCGCCGATGTCGAGCTTGGTCATCTCGGCGGCGACGTCCAGGATCGGCCGGCCCTCGGCGTACGCCTTCTTGGCAATGGCGGCGCCTTTCTCATAACCGATGATTGGATTGAGCGCGGTCACCAGAATGGGGTTGCGGTCCAGAGCCTCGCGCAGCCGCTCCTCGTTCACGGTAAATCCGCCCAAGGCGTGATCGGCGAGGTTGCGGGCCGCGATGCCCAGAAGCTGGATGCTCTGCAGCAGGTTGTAGGCGATCACCGGCAGCATCACGTTCAGCTGAAAATTTCCGGACTGCCCGGCGATGGTAATGGTCGCATCGTTGCCGATCACCTGCGCGGCGATCATCGTCACCGACTCCGGCACCACCGGATTGACCTTGCCCGGCATGATGCTCGAGCCCGGCTGCAGCGCCGGCAGGGCGATCTCGCCCAAGCCCGCGAGCGGGCCGCTGTTCATCCAGCGCAGATCGTTGGCGATTTTCATCAGGCTCACGGCCACGACCTTGAGTTGCCCGGACAGCTCCACCGCCGTGTCCTGGCACGACAGCGCCTCGAAATAGTTATGGCTCGGCACGAACTTGAGCTGCGCCGAGGCGGACAGGTGCCGTGCGAACACCGAGCCGAACTTCGCGGGCGCGTTGATGCCGGTGCCCACCGCGGTACCGCCCTGTGCCAGCGCGAGCAGCCGCGGCATCACCGAAACCAGTCGCGCGCAGCCTTTGTCGATCTGAGCGCGCCATCCGCCGAGCTCCTGCGCGAGCGTGACCGGCATCGCATCCATGAGATGCGTCCGGCCGGTCTTGACCACGTCCTCGAGATCGCTCGCGCGGCGCTCGAGCACCGCGCTCAGGTGGCGCAGCGCCGGAAGCAGGGCCTCGTTCAGCATCAGCGCGGCTGATACGTGAATCGCCGTCGGGATGACATCGTTGCTGCTCTGCCCCATGTTCACCTGATCGTTCGCGTGCACCGGCTTGCCCAGACGGCGGGCGGCGAGCGCGGCGATCACCTCGTTCGCGTTCATGTTGCTGCTGGTGCCCGAGCCGGTCTGGAATACGTCGACCGGGAACTGCTCATCGTATTGCCCGCCCGCGATTTCGAGCGATGCGGCCTGGATCGCCGCCGCCACCTGCGGCGGCAGGTCGCCCAGTTCCACGTTCGCGCTCGCCGCGGCGTGTTTGATGAGCCCGAGAGCGCGGATGAACGCGCGCGGCATGGTGAGGCCGGTCGCTGGAAAATTCCGGATCGCACGCTGGGTCTGAGCACCCCAAAGCGCAGCCGCCGGCACGTCGAGCGCGCCCATACTGTCGTGCTCGACGCGATATTCGGATGTAGTCATCGCGTCGTCCTACGGGGAGCCTGGCTCCACGCCGTCTTCAAAGGGTTTCCTGTAATATCTCCCCTCTATTCTATCATCTAGCGCGCGTCATCGAGATGTCCATACCCGCCAACGCCACCGACGCTCTGTCGCCGCTCGACGGCCGCTATGCCGCCAAGCTCGCGCCGGTCCGGGAGATCTTCAGCGAGGCGGGGCTCATGCGCGAGCGCGTACGCGTCGAGTGCGCTTGGTTCGCGGCGCTTGCCCGCGGACCTGCGGCCCGCGCCTTGTCCGCGCTTCCGCCGGCGGCGCGCGGCTGGGCGGAGGCGCTCGCCGCGGACCCGACGGAGACCGACGTCCCCGCCATCAAGGGCATCGAGTCGCGCACCAAGCACGATGTGAAGGCGGTCGAGCTCTGGATCCGCGGCGGGCTCGAGCAGCGCGGAGCCGCGAAGGCGGAGCTCGAATGGGTGCACTTCGCCTGCACCTCCGAGGACATCAACAATCTCGCCTACGCTCTCATGCTGAAAGAGGCGCGCGGCCGACTGCTCATGCCCGCCTTGCAGGCGCTCGGCGCGGCGCTCGATTCGCTCGCGGTGCGCTATGCCGCCGCCGGCATGCTCGCACGCACGCACGGACAGAGCGCGACGCCGACCACCATGGGCAAGGAGCTCGCGAACGTCGCGGCGCGGCTGGCGCGGCAACGGGCCGGCATCGAGCGCGTGGTGGTGCTCGGCAAGATGAACGGCGCGGTCGGCAATTTCAATGCGCATCTGGCCGCGCTTCCGGAGGTCGACTGGCCGGCGTTCAGCGCACAGTTCATCAGATCGCTGGGGCTCGAGCCGAATCCGTTCACCACCCAGATCGAGCCGCACGATTGGATCGGCGAGTATTGCCACGCGGTACTGCGCGCCAATACCGTGCTCGTGGATTTTGCGCGCGATATGTGGAGTTACATCTCGCTCGGCTACTTCAAGCAAAGCGTGGTCGCGGGCGAGGTCGGATCCTCCACCATGCCGCACAAGGTGAATCCGATCGACTTCGAGAATGCGGAGGGAAATCTCGGGCTCGCGAATGCGTTGCTCGCGCATTTTGCGGAGAAGCTGCCCGTGTCGCGCCTGCAGCGCGATCTCACCGACTCGACCGTGCTGCGCAATCTGGGCGTTGCGATCGGGCACTCGGTGCTCGCCTACCAATCGGCGGGCGCCGGCCTCGAGAGACTCGAGCTCGACGAGGCGCGGCTCCAAGAAGATCTGGACGGCGCTTGGGAGGTCTTAGGCGAAGCGGTGCAAACCGTCATGCGCGCTCATGGAATTCCGGACGCGTATGATCGTCTAAAGGCCTTTAGCCGGGGTCGTCCGATGGATGAACAGACGATGCGCGCCTTCATCGGCTCGCTCGAGCTGCCGGCGGATGCGAAACAACGCTTGCTCGCACTCGAGCCGAAGACGTATCTTGGACTGGCGCCGGAGCTGGCGCGGCGCAGCCTGGCGCAGCACGGGCGCTAGGGGGCCTCAAGGCCGCTGCCGCGCGTCCGAAACGTGACGCAGTTGGCACGGTGCCCGGTAGGCGCACGGTACTATCGCCGTCAAGGTACGAGGCCGTGGGAGCGAGTACGCCCCGCTCCCTCCAATTGAGGCATTGATGTATGGCGGGTAATCCGGACGACAGGGCGCAAGCGATCGCGGACAGAGTATCTGTGCCGGGCAGCGACACCGCATCCAGCGCTCGCGACGCCGCATCCAGCACCCGCACCATTCTCACCACCATGCCCGAGGTCCGCGAAGCGAGCTTGAAGGTGGCGAAATCGGCGCAGCGCCTGCTGTCGATTTTCACGCAGGACCTCGAGCCGCTGATCTACGGCGAAGAGCCCTTCCTCGAAGCCATCAAGCGCTTGGTGCTCGCGCGCTCCTACGCCAAGGTGCGGGTACTGCTCGCGGATCCCTCGCGGGCGATGGTGGACAACAACCGCTTCCTCGCCCTGGCGCGCCGCCTCACGAGCTGCATCGATCTGCGTGCGATGAGCCCCGAGTACCCCGCGAGTGCGGGCGCGTTCATCATCGCCGACGACAAGGCGCTGGTGTATCGGCTGCAAGCGGACCGCTGGGACGGGATTTCCGACATGAACGATCCGGCGGTCGTGCGCCGCTATCTGAACTTCTTCGACGAGGTCTGGCAGACCAGCATGCAAGAATCTCAGATGCGGCAGATGCTGATGTAGCGCCCGCGCGGGCGCTCGGCCCCCGCATGAAGCCCGCACCGGTATAATCGGTGCATGGCGTCCGCCCTCCCCGATCCAAACCCTGAAACCGTCATCGTCGGCATCTCCGGCGGCGTCGATTCCGCCGTCGCCGCGCTCCTGCTGCGCGAGCAGGGCCATGCGGTTCAGGGTTTGTTCATGTCGAACTGGGAGGAGGAGGACGCCTACTGCACCACGGCCGCCGACTTTCAGGATGCACGGCGGGTTTGCGACGCGCTCGATATCCCGCTGCATCGCGTCAGCTTCGCCGCCGAGTACCGCCGCCGCGTTTTCCGGCACTTTCTGCACGAGTACGGCTCGGGACGCACGCCGAATCCCGACGTGCTCTGCAACCGGGAGATCAAGTTCGGCGTGTGCCTCGAGTACATGCACCGCCTCGGTGGGGGTCGAATCGCCACCGGGCACTACGCGAGGCTGCGCCGTACCGAGCGCGGCACGCAGCTTCTGAAGGCGTCGGACGAATCCAAGGATCAGAGCTATTTCCTGCACGGCGTCGATCCGGCGGCGCTCGACCAGACTCTGTTTCCGCTCGGTGAGCTGCGCAAGGACGAAGTTCGCCGGCGCGCCCACGCGGCCGGTCTCTCGGTGCACGACAAGCCCGACAGCACGGGGATCTGCTTCATCGGCGAGCGCCCGTTCGACGATTTCCTCGGGCGCTATATCCAAGGATTGGCCGGTCCGATCGAGGACACCGAGGGCACGGTCATCGGCGAGCACCGCGGCCTCTCGTTCTATACCATCGGTCAGCGATCGGGGCTTCGCTTGGGCGGGCGGGCCGGGGGCGCACAGTCGCCCTGGTACGTCGCCGCCAAGGACCTCGAGCGCAACGCACTCATCGCGGTGCAGGACCACGACCACCCCCTCCTCATGTCCGACACTTTCGGGGTGGAGGAGCTCAATTGGCTGATCGGCCCCGAGACGCCGCAGCCGGACGATCCGGCCGCGCCGTTCGAGTGCACCGTGAAAACCCGGTATCGCCAGAGCGACCTGGAATGCAGCGTCGAGTTCAGCCGCGCCCGCCGCGCACGGGTCAAGTTGCGGCGGGCCGCCCGCGCGATCACGCCCGGGCAGTACGCAGTGTTCTACCGCGGCGAGCTGTGTCTCGGCGGCGGCGTCATCACCGAGCCGCGGTTCCTGCCGCGCGAAACGTTGCAGCCCGTCAATGCTTTATAATTCGATTTTTTAGGTGGAGGGGCCATGACGGACAGTTTCAAGGCAAGGACGACGCTCGAGGTGGGCAAGAAAAAGTACGACATCCTGAGCCTCGCCGCGCTCAAGGCGCACAACGTCTCCCGCCTGCCGTTCTCGCTGAAGATCCTCCTGGAGAACCTGTTGCGCTTCGAGGATGGCGTGAACGTGAAGAAAAGCGATATCGAAGCGCTCATCAAGTGGGACCCGAAGTCCGCGCCTCATCACGAGATCGCATTCACCCCCGCACGAGTCATCATGCAGGACTTCACGGGCGTACCGTGCATCGTCGATCTGGCGGCGATGCGCGAGGCCATCGTGCGCTTGGGCGGCGATCCGCAACGCGTGAATCCGCTCGCGCCGGCCGAGCTCGTGATCGATCATTCGGTGCAGGTCGACGAATACGGCGCCGCGGACTCGCTCGAGCGCAACAACCAGATCGAATTCGGCCGCAACAGCGAGCGCTACATGTTCCTGCGCTGGGGGCAAACCGCGTTCAGCAACTTCAAGGTGGTGCCGCCCAACACCGGCATCGTGCATCAGGTCAACATCGAGCACCTCGCGCGCGTCATCTTCGCGGACGACACCGCCGGCAGCTTGCGCGCGTACCCCGACACGCTGGTCGGAACCGACTCGCACACCACGATGGTGAACGGCCTGGGCGTGCTCGGCTGGGGCGTCGGCGGCATCGAGGCGGAGGCCGCGATGCTCGGGCAGCCGGTGACCATGCTGATCCCGCAGGTCATCGGATTCAAGCTCACCGGCAGCCTCCCGGCCGGCACGACCGCCACCGATCTCGTGCTCACGGTCACCGAGATGCTGCGCAAGAAGGGCGTGGTCG
>JBEKVP010000104.1:0-7551 GCA_049513935.1 Steroidobacteraceae bacterium | reverse complement strand
AGCTTTTCGGGAGCGGCGCTCGGCAAGGGGCGCTTGGAGGAGCTCGAGTGGAACGCGCTCGCGAGCGTAAGCGACATGTCCTTTCCCGGCTGGCGCGAGCTGCTTCCGGAATACCTGACGCGGCTCGACGCGGGCACCGGCTCGTTTCGCGTGCACGCCGCCGGCAAAGGCGCGGACTTGGAGCGCACCGAGCTCGAATTCGGCGCGCAAGGCGTGATCACCAAGCTCTCCGACGGCGCCAACACGAAACTCGAGCAGGTGAGCGGCGAGCTCGCGCTCGTCCACGCGGCGCGCCGCTGGACACTGCTCGGCCGGCGCCTTCGCGTCGTGAGAGACGGCCGCCGCGACCCGAACTCGGAGTTCGATGCGAGCTGGCGGGAAAGCGAAGCCGGGATGCTGGAGTTCTCCGCAGAGGCGAACTACCTGCGTGCCGAGGCACTGCTACCGCTTCTCGGCTTGATGCCTCAGAAGGACATCCGCGATCGGCTGCGCGAGGCGGCGCCGACCGGCGAATGGATGGACATGCACCTTGCGCTGTCGCGCCGCGCGGTGAGCGACCCCTGGAGCTTCGATGCGCGGGCGAAATTCCGCGGGGTGGGGTTCGCGCCGGCGGGACACACCCCGGGACTTCGCGACTTAAGCGGCTCGCTGGCCGGCAACGAGACCGCCGGGCACGTCGTCATCGACAGCCAGAATGCGGTGTTCAACTGGCCCGATCAGTTTCCCCAGCCGATCGGCCTGCCCGTGCTCAAGTCGACGCTCTACTGGAGACGCGACGCGGCCGGTGTGCTGGTGGCGAGCTCGAATCTCGAGCTGCGCACCAAGGATGCGCAGGTGCGGGGCAAGATCGCCTGGGCGCAACCGGCGGACGGCAGCTCGCCCACGTTCACGATGGCGAGCAGCATCGACAACGGCAACGCTGCGGATGCCCGCCTGTACTTTCCCCGTCTGCTCATCGCGCCGTCGGCCCTGCAGTGGCTCGATCGCGCCTTCGTCGCGGGGCACGTCTCGCACGGGGACGCGATCTTCAGAGGTCCGGTGCGGCAGTTTCCGTTCCGCGACGGCAGCGGACTGTTCCTGATCCGCTGTCGCGTCGACCACCTGACGCTCGACTACAGCGAAGGCTGGCCGCGCATCGAGAACCTTGCCGCGCAGGCCGAATTCCGCAACCAGGGCATGACCGTGAAGGTCAGCAGCGCCGCGGCCGCCGATCTGAAAATCGACTCGGCGGAGGCACGCTTCGCCGACTTCAAAAACGGCGAGCTGGAAATTCATGGGGCCGCACACGGCGACGCCAAGGACGCCCTGAAGTTTCTGACCGCGACGCCGCTCGACGCGATGGCGGAGCACGCTTTCTCCAGCGTCGATGCGGTGGGCGACTTCAAGACGGCGCTCGATCTGTTCTTTCCGTTCAAGGAGTTCGATCAGCGGCGCGTCTTGGTGCACGTCGCCCTCGACGGCGGGTCGGTGAATCGCAAAGGCTCGACGCTCGCGGCGACGGGGGTGACCGGCGACGCCGATATCGACGGGGCGCAGGTGGTCCGCGCCGATCTGCACGGCCGCGTTCTCGGCGGCCCGTTCCAGATGACGGCACGCGCGCCGCGAAACCACCCCGCGACTCGCACGCAATTGGATTTTCGCGGCGTCCTCTCCGGCGACTCCTTGCGGGCGGCGCTCTCGCTCCCGGGGAGCGTCGCGATCGGCGGGCAGACCGAATGGCGCGCTCTCCTGCGCATGGCGCCCGATCCCGCGCGCGAGCGCTCGCTCAGAATCAGCTCCAATCTGACCGGACTCGAGCTCAATCTTCCCGAGCCGCTGCTGAAACCCGCGGGCACCGGGATGCCCGTCTCGATCGACGTGCAGTGGCCGGCGAGCGGCGGAACGCAGCTGCGCGTCGGCCTGGGATCCGTGCTGCGCTGCGCCGTGGCGCTCGATTCGGGAGCCAACGGGACGAAGCTCGCTCGCGCTGCGATCGTCTTCGGCGAGGGCGAACCGGCGTTCAGCGAGGCCCAGGCGGTCACCGTCGGCGGCACCTTGGGAGAGCTCGATCTCGAGGGCTGGCTCAAGCTGGGCAGCGCCGTGAAGAGCTCGACGCCGCTCGCGGCGTACTTGAGGTCCGCGAAGTTCACTGTGAGCCGCATCGATTATCTCGGCTTGTCGTTCCTCGACGTGACCCTCGGCCTCTCGGAGAACGATGGCAGCTGGCGCATTCGGGCGGACGGCCCGAATGTCGCGGGAACCATCACGCTGCCGAGTCCCCAGGCACTCTCGGACGCCTGGGATCTGGAGTTCGAGCGGCTCATATTCGTGGATGCGCCGCAATCGGAACCCACGCCGGGCGGTGATGGGGCGACGTCAGCGGCCGATCGCAAGAGCCCCGCAGATCCGCGCGACATCCCGGCGGTCACTTTTCACGCGGCGGATCTGACCTGGAGCGATAGGCAATTCGGGGATGTGCGGGCAAGCCTCGTGAAAGTCGACGACGGCGTCCGCCTCAAGGAGCTGACGGCGTCGAGTCCGCTTTGGACCGCGAGTGCAACCGGCGAGTGGCGCGGCAAGGACGGGGGCAACGCCCACGTCGAAGGGAGGATCAGCAGCACCGACGTCGGGGAAACCTTGAAGCAGCTCGGGTTCGATGCCGTGATGGAGGCGAAGACCGGACACATGGATTTCGACATGAAGTGGACCGGTGCACCCAGCGCCGAGTCCCTGGCAGCCGCGACCGGGCACGTGCAGGTGGCGCTCGACAAGGGCCAGATCGTCGGATTGAAGCCCGGCGCCGGCCGCGTGCTCGGGCTTGCGAGCGTGGCCGAGCTGCCGCGCCGGCTGGCGCTGGATTTCAGCGATGTCACCGACAAAGGGTTCGCCTTCGACACCGTTCGCGGCGATTTCCAGCTGCATGACGGCAGCGCCTATACCGACAACGTGCTCGTCAAGGGACCGGCGGCGGAGATCGGCCTGATCGGCCGGGTCGGCTTGAAAAACCACGACTATGACCAAACAGCAGTGGTGACGGGCAACGTGAGCAACACGCTGCCGCTCGCGGCCTTGGCGGCGGGTCCGGTGGCCGGAGGGGCCGTGTGGCTGTTCACCCAAGTGTTCAAACAGCCGCTGAAAGGCCTGGTACGGGGGTATTATCGAATCACTGGCAGTTGGGACAACCCGACGGTCGAACGGATCAAGAGCGCGGAAGCCGCCACGGCAACCGCGGAGGCACCGAAGTAATGGGAATAGTAGCCGCAATTCAGATGAACTCGAGCCACCTGGTCGCGGACAATCTCGCCGCCGCCGGAAAACTCCTGCGCGAGGCGAAGGACCGCGGCGCCGAGATCGCCTGCCTGCCGGAGAACTTCTCGTTCATCGGCCTCAAGGACGCGGACAAGCTGCAAGTCGCGGAAGCGGACGGCGAGGGCCCGGTGCAGGATTTCTTGAGCAAGACGGCGCGGGAACTGAAGCTATGGATTCTCGGCGGCAGCACCCCCATCAAGGGTGACAGCGCGCATCGCGTCGCGAATACCTCCCTGTTGTACGACGCCGCCGGCAAGCGCGTCGCGCGCTACGACAAGATCCATCTGTTCGACGTGACCGTACCCGGGCGCAACGAGCGGTACCTCGAATCGAAGCACGTAACTCCGGGCGAGAGCCTGGTCGTAGCAGACACGCCGGTCGGCCGGCTGGGGCTGTCCGTGTGCTACGACATGCGCTTCCCCGAGTTGTACCGAGCGCTCGTATCGCGCGGTGCCGAGTGGTTGGCGATGCCGGCGGCATTCACCGTGCCGACGGGGCTCGCGCACTGGGAAACGCTGTTGCGCGCGCGCGCGATCGAGAATTTGTGCTACGTGGTGGCGCCGGCGCAAGCCGGCACCCACACGAGCGGTCGCGAGACGTATGGAGACACCTTGATCATCGACTATTGGGGCAAAGTGCTGGCGCGCCTCGCGCAGGGTGCCGGAGTGATCACCGCGGAATTCGATTTGGCGCTCGAGGCCGAGACACGCGCGCGCTTTCCGGCGCTCGAGAATCGGCGGTTGGGGCTCCCATCCGACGAAGCGGTGCCGGCGTGAGCGCGGCGCCGATGCTCGAAGTCGCGCAGCGAATGATCCTGGCGCCGTCCGGATTGGACGAGGGGCGCCTGTCTTCCGTGCTGGGAACGGTGATGAGCCGGGGCGTCGACTACGCCGATCTTTATTTTCAAGTATCGCGCGAGGAGTCGTGGTCGCTCGAGGACGGGATCGTCAAGGACGGCGCCCACAGCATCGAGCAAGGCGTCGGCGTACGTGCCATCAGCGGCGAGAAGACCGGCTTTGCCTATACGGACGAGGTGCAGCTGGCCGCCCTCGTCGAGGCCTCGGATGCCGCGCGCGCCATCGCACGCTCGGGCGCGCAGAACGCCGTGCGCGCCTGGCAGCAGCCGCTCACGCATCGCTTGTATTTGCCGATCGATCCGCTCGAGGCGGTGCGCGACGAGGACAAGGTGGCGTGGCTCATGCGCATCGACAAGGAGACTCGCCGCATCGATCCGCGCGTGAAGCAGGTGATGGCCTCGCTCGCCGCGGTGCACGAGGTCGTGCTGATCGCCTCGAGCGACGGCACGCTCACGGCCGACGTGCGCCCGCTGGTACGTGTCAACGTCTCGGTGATCGTCGAGCACAACGGGCGACGCGAACAGGGCTACAGCGGCGGCGGCGGACGCTTCGGGCTCAACGAGCTGCTGCAGGGCGATGACCCCATCGCCCACGGGCGCGAGGCGGTGCGCCAGGCGCTCGTCAACCTCGAGGCGGTGGCGGCGCCGGCCGGCTCCATGACGGTGGTACTCGGCTCGGGGTGGCCGGGAATATTGCTGCACGAGGCCATCGGCCACGGCCTCGAGGGCGACTTCAACCGCAAGGGTACGTCCGCGTTCTCGAATCGCATCGGCGACAAGGTCGCCGCGGACGAGATCACCGTGGTCGATGACGGCACCCTCAACCGGCGGCGCGGGTCGCTGAACGTCGACGATGAGGGCACGCCCACGCAGTGCACGGTGCTCATCGAGAACGGTGTGCTCAAGGGCTACATTCAGGACAAATTGAATGCGCGCTTGATGGGCATGGCCGCGACCGGCAACGGCCGCCGCGAATCCTTCGCGCACATGACGCTGCCGCGCATGACCAACACCTACATGCGCGCCGGCACGCGCGCCCCCGAGGAGATCATCGCATCCGTCGACAAAGGTTTGTACGCCGTCAATTTCGGCGGCGGCCAGGTCGACATCACCTCGGGAAAGTTCGTGTTCTCGGCGAGCGAGGCCTACTTGATCGAGAACGGCAGGATCGGCGCGCCCGTGAAGGGTGCGACGCTGATAGGCAACGGCCCGGACGTGCTCACGCGCGTCAGCATGGTGGGCAACGACATGAAGCTCGATGCAGGCGTCGGCACGTGCGGCAAGGAAGGCCAATCGGTTCCGGTGGGCGTGGGCCAGCCGACTCTGCGGATCGACGCACTCACGGTAGGCGGCACCGGCTAGGAGCCTCGAGGCTCCCGGCGAGTATCTGCACGTTCGCGCCGCAGAGGGCGCTGTCGCATGGCGAGCGGCGCGATCACAATCTGCGTGCGGTCATTCACGGAAGAGGGCTCGACCGAGCCTGCAGGGAGCTTGCCGTAGCGCGGACCGGACGCTCGAGGCGGGGTGTCCCGCCCGCGCTTTTATTTTGCGCGCGCGCTGCCCTGCGGTATCGTTTCTGCCCCTTGGAGTCGGAGATCGAGATGAAATCACGGCGCTCGGCGCGGGTCGTTCTTGTGTGCTTGATCGTTCTCGGCCAGACGTCGGCACCGGGAGCGCGGGTGGCGTCGGAGCCGGCGGCGGCCGATGCCGCGGCGGCCGACGCCGCGGCAGCTGACGCCGTGGCGCGGCGGCTCGCATTCCCGCCAGAGGTCGCCGCGGCCATGCGCGGCATCGATTCCGAGCGGATTCGCGCGCACGTCAAGTTTCTCGCGGACGACCTGCTCGAGGGTCGCGGTACGGGGGCGCGCGGCGGGGACATCGCGGCGCACTACATCGCGGCGCAGTTCGCGCTCGATGGCCTCAAGCCCGCAGGCGACGACGGCAGCTACTTGCAGCGCGTGGCTTTCACCGGTGTCCAGACGCTCGACGGCACGTCGGCAACCCTGGTGCTGCCGCACGGCGCGCCGCTCGAATTGAAGCGCGGTCCGGACTACGTCGTCGGCAACCAGACGCAAACCGAGCGCGTCGACATCGACGCTCCCGTCGTATTCGTCGGCTACGGGATCGAGGCCCCGGAGTACCGTTGGAACGATTTCAAGGGTGTGGATGTCAAGGGCAAGGTGGTGCTGGTCATCGTGAACGAGCCGCCGTCGACGGATCCGAAATTCTTCGCCGGCGAGGCGATGACCTATTATGGGCGGTGGACCTACAAGTTCGAGGAGGCGGCGCGCCGAGGCGCGATCGCCGCGCTGATCATTCACCGAACCGATTTCGCGAGCTACGGCTGGAACGTGGTGCAGAGCAGCTGGAGCAACGAGCAGGTCTACCTTGCCGACGACCGGGATCCGAAGCTCGAGGCGGCCGCGTGGATTCAGCTGGACATAGCGCGCCGGCTGTTTGCCGCATCGGGCTTGCAGCTCGATGAGCAGATCGCCGCCGCCCGCACGCGGAAGTTCAAGGCGCGCGAGCTGCCGGTGCGGTTCAAAGCGCACATCGAGAGCCGCGTGCGCAAGTTCGAGTCCTATAACGTGCTGGGCGTGCTTCCCGGCGCCGACGGCGGTCCGGCCGCCGAGGCCGTGGTGTACACGGCGCACTACGACCACCTCGGCATCAATCCGGCGCTGCCCGGCGACAAGATCTACAACGGAGCCGTGGACAACGGCACCGGCTGCGGAATCCTCCTCGAGCTCGCGCACACCTATGCCACGTCGGCGGTGAAACCTCCGCACCCTGTGCTGTTCGCGTCGGTGACCGCGGAAGAGAAAGGCCTGCTCGGGTCCAATTATCTCGGCAAGCACCTGCCGATCCCGCCCGCGCAGGTAGCGCTCGATCTGAATTTCGATGCGGTCCAGCCGATCGGCATCCCGGAGGGTGTGAACGTCACCGGCGCGGAGCGCACCACGTTTTATCCGGTGGTCGAGAAGACCGCGCAGGCATTCGGCTACGAGATCCAGCCGGACGCCGAGCCCGGCGCCGGACACTACTACCGCTCCGATCATTTCAGCCTGGCGCGCGTCGGCGTGCCGGCGTTCTCCATCAACACGGCGACCAAGTTCGCCGGGCATCCGCCCGAGTGGGGCAAGGCGCTGCACGACGAGTACACGGCCAAACGCTACCATCAGCCGAGCGATGAGTACACGCCGGACATGGACTTCACGGCGGACGCCGCGATGGCGAGATTCGGTCTCGCCCTGGGATGGCAGGCACTCACGGCCGGCACAACGGTGGGCTGGCAGCCCGGCGATGAGTTCGAGGCCAAGCGGCAGGCGCGCTGACCCGTGCAGTTCGAGGACTGGATCGAGCAAGCATACACGCTGGGTGCGAGCGACCTGCATCTCGAGGCGGGG
>JBEKVP010000103.1:0-7569 GCA_049513935.1 Steroidobacteraceae bacterium | reverse complement strand
CCGCTGAAACAGGCGGCGCATCTCGCGGCGCGCATCGCGTCGGTTCGCGACAACGAGGCTTATAAGCGGGCGCTCGTCCTCAAACAGGCGTATGGTGCGCGCTAAGAGTCGGCCAGGCAGCCGCTGTGTGCTTCGCACATGGAGGAAAGTCCGGGCTCCACAGGGCAGGGTGCCAGGTAACGCCTGGGGGACGCGAGTCCACGGAAAGTGCAACAGAAAGATACCGCCTAAGCGCCGCGTGAGCGGCGCCGGTAAGGGTGAAATGGTGCGGTAAGAGCGCACCGCGGGGGCGGCAACGTCAACGGCACGGCAAACCCCACCTGGAGCAAGACCAAATAGGGAAGCGGACGGTCGAAAGGCCGTCACATGTGGCCCACATGGGCTTCCGGGTAGGTCGCTAGAGCTGCGCGGCGACGCGCATCCCAGAGGAATGGCTGCCCACGACAGAACCCGGCTTAACGGCCGACTCTTTTCATGCGCTGACGCGCGCGTGGGCAGCGAGCGCCGCGCAACGAAGACCCAAAGCTGTCGAAGAAACTCCTATAAGAGATTGATTCCTCACGGCTCATCCGAGGAGTCTCGCGTGCGCGCCGGAAAATGTGATCTAAGTCACTGTTGCCGCGAGTTTTTTTTAACTTAAAACGTTGACAGTGTGACGTAGCGCTCCCTATAGTGGCGGCCGGTGGGAAAAAGTGGGAGAAAATGGGTCACGAGGCCCATCCAACAATGTTCCGGGGCGCCAATAAACTCACTCTCGACTCCAAGGGCCGCATGGTCATGCCCACCCGGTACCGGGAGCGGCTGCAGGAGCGATGCGGTGGGAAACTGGTCATCACCGTGGATCGGGACCAGTGCCTGCTCATCTATCCCATGCCCGACTGGGAGGAGATCGAGCGCAAGCTCATGCGGCTGCCCTCCCTGGACCCACGGTCGCGGCGCTTGCAGCGGCTGATGGTGGGGCACGCCACGGAAGTGGATCTCGATGGCCACGGACGCTTGCTGTTGCCGCCGAACCTGCGGGAGTTCGGCTCGCTGACGCGCGACGCCACACTCATCGGCCAGGGACTGCACTTCGAGTTGTGGGATGAGGCGCGGTGGAACGAGCGGTGCGAGGAGTGGGTAGCGAGCGAAGAGACCGCGACCGATATGCACGCCGAACTGGAAAAGCTGTCGCTATGAGACGTGGAAGATGAGGCGCGCGCGATGGGCAATTTCGGCGGCGAACACACGGCGGTACTGGTACCTCAAGTACTGACCGCATTGAACGTAAGGGCAAGTGGCGCCTACTTGGACGCCACTTTTGGGCGGGGCGGACATTCAGAGGCGATTGTGAAGAAGCTCATCGCAAACGGTCGCTTGATTTGTCTCGATCGCGACTCGGCCGCCATCGCCTGCGCGCAAGCGCGCTTCGCCGGCGACGCCCGCGTGCGGACATTTCTCGCTCCGTTCTCCGCGCTGGCCGAATGCGCCGATGCCGTCGAGCCCGACCTTAAGCTCGATGGGATCGTGTTCGACCTCGGCGTGTCCTCGCCGCAGCTCGACGATGCCGAGCGCGGGTTCAGCTTCATGCAGGACGGCCCATTGGACATGCGCATGAGCGCGGGCCAAGGCGTGAGCGCGGCCGACGTCGTCAACCGCGCTTCCGAAGCGGAGCTCGTGCGCATCTTCCGCGAGTTCGGCGAAGAGCGGCACGCGGCGCGCATTGCACGCGCCATCGTGGCCGACCGCAAATCGCGCCCTTTCGAGCGCACCCTCGAGCTCGCGGAAATGATCGCCCGCGTCGCGCGCAGCCGCGAGGAGCGCAAGCACCCGGCCACACGCGTCTTCCAGGCGCTGCGCATCTACGTCAACGGCGAGCTCGCCGAGCTCGAGAAGGGCCTTGCCGCGGCGCTCGCGCGTCTGGCGCCGCACGGCCGGCTCGCCGTGATCAGTTTTCACTCGCTCGAGGATCGCATGGTGAAGCAGTTCCTGCGCCGCCATTCGAGCGTCGACCCCATGTACGCGGGATTGCCCGACATCCCCGCGCAGGCACGCCCCAAGCTCAAGCTCGTGGGCAAGTCCATCGAGCCCGAACCCGAAGAGACCGCATCGAATCCACGCGCCCGCAGCGCGCGGCTGCGCGTCGCCGAACGCCTTGCCCAAGGAATTGCCGCATGACTGCACGCAAACTGTTCCCACTGGTTGTTCCTCTGCTCTGGCTCGCGGTGCTTGGATCCGCGGTTCAGGTGATCTACGCGCGCCACAAGGCGCGCGACATGTTCGTGCGGCTCGAGAAGCTCAACGCGCAGCGCGACTCGCTCGACATGGAATGGGGCCGCCTGCAACTCGAGCAAAGCTATTGGTCCTCGAATGCGTTCGTCGAGCGCGTCGCCAACGCCAAGCTGCAGATGAATCTGCCCCAAACCCGGGACGTGCGGATCGTCCGGCCGTGAAGCCAACCCTTCGCGAAAGCAATCCCGGAACGAAGACCTATCGCTGGCGCTCGGCTGCGATCCTGGGACTCGTCGTGCTCGGCGCGGCCGGGCTAGCGGCGCGCGCGGTCGAGCTGCAGCTGCTCGATCACGGTTTTCTCTCGAAGCAAGGCGATGAGCGATCCACGCGCGTGGTCAAGATCGCGGCGCACCGCGGCGCGATCACGGATCGCTCGGGCGAGCCGCTCGCCGTCTCGACGCCGGTCGACAGCGTGTGGGTCAATCCGCAGGAATTGAACGACAACATCGACCAGCTGCCGAAGCTCGCCAAGGCGCTGAAGCAGGACCAGCAGCAGCTCGCGAGACGCATCACCAGCAACCTGGACCGGGAGTTCCTCTATCTCGAGCGGCACATGCCGCCCGAGCAGGCTGCGCACATCAAAGCGCTCGGGATCCCCGGGGTGAACCTCTTGCGCGAGTACCGGCGCTACTACCCGGCGGGCGAGGTCGCGGGGCACGTCGTGGGGTTCACCAATCTCGACGATCAAGGCCAGGAGGGACTCGAGCTCGGGTACGACCAGCTGCTGAACGGCGAGGACGGCGCCAAACGCGTGATCCAGGACCTCTACGGGCGCTACGTCGAGAACGTCGAGAGCATCCGTGCTCCGCGTCCCGGCCGCGACCTCGTCACCAGCATCGATCTGCGCATCCAGTATCTCGCCTACCGCGAGCTGAAGGCGGCGATGCAGGATTACCGCGCGCGCGCCGGCTCGGTGATCGTGATCGACGTCGACACCGGCGAGGTGTTGGCCATGGTGAATCAGCCCTCGTACAACCCGAACGATCGGGAGCAACTGAAGGCCGGCCTGTACAGAAACCGTGCGGCCACCGATATCTTCGAGCCGGGCTCGTCCATCAAACCGTTCATCATCGCCGCGGCCCTCGCCTCGGGCCAGTACCGCCCCGATAGCGTCGTCGACACCTCGCCCGGCTTCCTGCAGGTGGGCAACAAGGTATTCGAGGATGAGACGAGCCTCGGCGTCATCGATCTCGCGACCATCCTCGCGAAGTCCTCGAATGTCGGCACCGCGAAGGTGGCGCTCTCCTTGAAGCCGGAGCAGATCTGGAGCACGCTCACCAGCCTGGGGTTCGGTCAGGTGACGGGCAGCGAGTATCCGGGCGAGTCCGCCGGGATGCTCAGCAACTATACGCATTGGCGCCCGATCGGCATCGCCACGCTGTCGCACGGCTACGGTCTATCGGTGACGCCGCTGCAGCTCGCGCACGCCTACGCGACGATCGGCGCCGGCGGCATCAAGCGCCCCATCTCCTTCGAGCGACTCTCAGGCCTCCCGCCCGGCGCCAAGGTTCCCGGCGAGCAGGTCATGGACCCCAAGGTGTGCCGCGAGCTCGTGCAGCTCATGGAGCAGGTGGTCGCCGCCGGCGGTACCGCCACCCGGGCCGCCTTGACCGGCTATCGCGTCGCAGGCAAGACCGGTACTGCCTGGAAGTCGGTTGCCGGGGGCTATTCGACGGACCGGTACATGGCCGTGTTCGCCGGCCTCGTGCCCGCCTCGCACCCGAAGATCGCGACGGTGGTCGTGATCGATGAGCCGAGCGGCGAGCAGCATCAGGGAGGCATGGTGGCCGCGCCGGTGTTCGCGAACGTGATGTCCGGGGCGCTGCGGCTCATGGACGTACCTCCCGACGATCTGCAGAACGTGCCCGCTGCGGCGCTGGTGCAGGCGAACGCGCCGTGACCGTCTCGCTCGCGTGGCTGCTCGACGGCATCGCCTCGGTTCCGGCGAACGACGCGCAGGTCGCGGACCTCGCGCTCGACAGCCGTGAGGTAGGTGTGGGATATCTCTTCTTTGCGCTGCGCGGGCGGCGCGCGCACGGGCTCGAGTTCGCCGCCGAGGCGGCTGCGCGCGGTGCATGCGCCGTGCTCTGGGAGCCGGGTCCGAACGTCGAGGCCCCGGCCTTCCCGCAATCCCTGTTCGCGGCCCCGGTCGAGGACCTGCACAAGCTGGTAGGCCGCATTGCCGATCGGTTCTTCCGGTGGCCTTCCTCGCAGCTCTCGGTCGTCGGCATCACCGGCACCAACGGCAAGACCACCTGCGCGTACCTGGTGGCGCAGTGCCTCGAGCGGATCGGGCACGAGGCGGCTTACGTGGGCACCATCGGGTGGGGCCGGGTCGGCGCGCTCGACACGGCGAGCCACACGACCCCCGACGCCGTGAGCGTGCATCGCATGCTCGCGCGGCTCAAGGCGCAAGGCGTGCGCGAGGTCGCGATGGAGGTGTCCTCGCATGCGCTCGATCAGGGCCGGGTCGACGGCGTGCGCTTCCATTCGGCGGCCTTCACCAATCTGTCCCGCGATCACCTCGACTATCACCCTTCGATGCAAGCGTACGGCGCGGCCAAGGAGCGCCTGTTCGCCGCGCAGGACTTGCAACACGTGATCGTCAACATCGGCGACGCATTCGGCCGTGAGCTCGCCCTGCGCCTGACCGGCCGCGCGCCGCTCACGGCGGTTTGGATCGGCGACGGCGGCGATACCTGGCTCGCCGAGCGCTCGCTCCATGCGAAAGCGCTCGCGCTCGATTTGCGCGGCGTGTCGATGGACATCGATGGAAGCTTCGGCACGCTGCATCTGTCCACGAAGCTCTTGGGGCGCTTCAACGCTGAGAACGCGCTGGTCGTGCTCGGTTGCCTCCTGGCGCTCGGCGTGCCGCTCGAGCGAGCGGCCGGCGCGCTCGCCGCGAGTACCGCGCCTCCCGGCCGGATGGAGGTCATCGAGGCGGCGGAGCCGAGCAAGCCGATGGCGGTGGTCGACTATGCTCACACCCCCGACGCGCTCGGCAAGGCGCTCGCCGCTTTGCGCGAGCATTGCCGCGGCGCGCTCTGGTGCGTCTTCGGCTGCGGCGGCGACCGCGACGCCGGCAAGCGCCCGATCATGGGCGCCGTGGCCGACGAGCTTGCCGACCGGATCATCGTCACCGACGACAACCCGCGCTCGGAGAGCCCCGAAAAGATCGTCCGCGCCATCACGGGCGGCATCAAGTCGCATCCGGTCCGCGTGATCCACGATCGCGGCGCGGCGATCGCGGCCGCGCTTCACGAAGCAGCGCCGGCCGACGTCGTGCTCATCGCCGGCAAGGGACACGAGGATTACCAGATCTACGGCGCGACGCGCCGCAACTTCAGCGACCGGCAAGAGGCGCGCAAAATCCTCGGGGCGGCGGCATGAAGCGCACCTTGCAAGCTGCGGCGCAGGCGGCCGGCGGACGCTTGATCGGCGCCGATCGGCCCTACGGCGTGGTGTCGACCGATAGCCGCACGCTGCCGGCGGGTTCCCTGTTCGTCGCGCTGCGCGGCCCGAAGTTCGACGGAGCGAATTTCCTCGCTGCCGCCCAGGCGCGGGGGGCGGTCGGCGCGCTCGTCGAGCGCGCGCTTCCCGAGGTGCCGCTGCCGCAAGTCGAAGTGGCGGATGCGCTCAAGGGTCTGCAGCGGCTCGGACGAGCATGGCGGGAGAATTTCTCGATGCCCGTAGTCGGGGTGGGCGGCAGCAACGGCAAGACCACCGCGAAGGAGATGACCGCGGCGATTCTCTCGCGCCGCGGTCCGTGCATGGCGACCCACGGCAACCTCAACAATCACATCGGCGTGCCGGTGACGTTGATGCGTCTCGAGACCTCGCATCGCAGCGCGGTGATCGAGATGGGCGCGACTCGGATCGGCGACGTGGCGGAGCTCGTCGCGCTCGCGCGGCCCACCGTCGGATTCATCACCAACGCCGGTGCGGAGCACCTCGAGGGGTTCGTCGACCTCGACGGCGTGGCGCGCGGCGAGGGCGAGATGGTCTCCGGGCTCGGCGCGGAGGCGGCGGCCATCGTCAATGCCGACGACGCTTACGCGGGCTACTGGCGCGGCGTCGCCACCGCGGGGCGCGTCGTCACGTTCGGTTTGCGGCCCGATGCGGACTTCACGGCGGCAGAGGTCGTCCAGGCGATCGAGCGGGGCGAGTTCGCGACGCGCTTCACGCTCAAGTGTCCGCTCGGCGAGCGCGCCATCCTTCTGAAGGCGGGCGGCGCCCACAACGTCTCGAACGCCCTCGGCGCGGCGGCCGCGGCGGGCGCGGCGGGCGCGTCGCTCGATGACATCGCCTCAGGTCTCGCGGATTTCAGGGCCGTCTCCGGGCGGCTGCAGCTCAAAGCCGGGCTGCGCGACAGCTGGATCATCGACGATTCCTACAACGCCAACCCGAGCTCGGTGCGCGCCGGCCTCGACGTGCTGAGCTCGGTGGCGGGAGTTGCCTGGCTGGTGCTCGCCGACATGGCGGAGCTCGGCGAGCACACCTCGGATAGCCACGCGGGACTCGGACGCTACGCGCGCGATTGCGGCGTCAAGCGCCTGTTCGCCTTCGGGCCGGAAAGCTCGCGCGCCGTCGAGACCTTCGGGTCGGGCGGCGAGTGGTTCCCCGACGTCGATTCCCTGATCCGGCGGCTGCAAGCGGAGATCGCTCCGGGCGTGACCGTGCTGATCAAGGGCTCGCGCGTCAACCGCTTGGAGCGGGTGGTGCAGGCGCTCGTCGGCGGCTCGGCGAACTCGGGTCCCATGATGAGAGCGGGCTGACCCATGCTTTTATATCTCACCGAGTACCTCGCGAAGAGCTATTCCGGCTTCCACGTCTTTCAGTACCTGACCTTGCGGGGGATTCTCGCCGCGATGACCGCGCTCGCGCTCGCGATGCTCATCGGGCCCCGCATGATCAGCGCGCTCTCCCGCTACCAGATCGGGCAACGGGTCCGCACTGACGGGCCGCAGTCGCATCTGCAGAAGTCCGGAACGCCGACCATGGGCGGCGGCCTCATTCTGGTGTCGATGATGATCGCGACGCTTCTGTGGGCCGACTTGTCCGACCGCTTCGTCTGGGTCTTGATCGGCACCACGCTCGCCTTCGGCGGAATCGGCTTCTATGACGACTACTTGAAATTGGTGGTCGGCAGCTCCAAGGGCCTGGCGCCGCGCTACAAGTATCTCGGCCAGTCGCTCGCCGCCCTGTGCATCGGGTTCAGCCTGCACGGCATGCATCAATCGATGTCCGAGACCACGCTGTACGTGCCGTTCTTCAAGACGGTGGCGGTGCCCATGACCA
>JBEKVP010000102.1:0-7603 GCA_049513935.1 Steroidobacteraceae bacterium | reverse complement strand
GCGTATTCGATGAAGGCGAACTGGCATGCGGCCATTCTGCGGCGCGTCCACGCCGCGGGGCTCACGATCGAGTGCGTCTCGCAGGGCGAGATCGAGCATGCCTTCGCATCCGTGCCCGGGCTCGCCCCCGATCGGGTGCTGTTCACGCCGAATTTCGCGGCGCGCTCGGAGTACGAGCACGGCTTCCGGTGCGGCGTGCGCGTCACTCTCGACAATCTCTATCCCTTGAAAAGCTGGCCGGAGGTGTTCCGCGGCCGCGAGATCTTCGTGCGCATCGATCCCGGCTTCGGACGCGGCCACCACCACCACGTTCGCACCGCCGGGGTGAATTCGAAATTCGGCGTGCTCGCCGCCGAGGTGGACGAGCTCGCCGCGCTCGCCCGCGCTCACGGGGTCAAGGTCGTCGGACTGCATGCGCACACCGGGAGCGGCATCCTCGATGTCGCCAACTGGACCGAGACCGGAATGCTGCTCGCAGAGCTCGCCGGGCATTTTCCCGACGTTGCGGTCGTCGATCTGGGCGGCGGCATCGGCGTACCGGAGCAGGCAGGGCAGAGCGGGATCGATCTGGCCGCGCTCGATTCGGCGGTCGCGCATCTCAAGCGGCAGTTCCCACGGATCGAATTCTGGATGGAGCCCGGACGATTCATCGTGGCGCGGGCGGGGGTGCTGGTCGCCGTGGTCACGCAACTGAAGCGCAAGGGCGAGGTGCGCTACGTCGGCATCGCGACGGGCATGAACTCGCTGATCCGTCCGGCGCTCTACGGAGCGCATCACGATATCCGCAATTTGTCGCGCATCGATGCGCCGTTGACTGATAAGGTCACGGTCGTGGGGCCTATCTGCGAGACCGCCGATCAACTCGGGAGCGATCGCTGGCTGCCGCCGACGGCGGAGGGCGATGTGCTGCTGATCGCCAACTGCGGCGCGTACGGCTATGCGATGGGCTCAAACTATAATCGGCGGCCCCCGGCAGCGGAGTTTGTGATCGAATCATGACGCAAGTCGGCATCATCGGTTGGCGCGGCATGGTCGGTTCCGTGCTCATCGAGCGCATGCGCGCCGAGCGGGACTTCGACCTGGTGCAGCCCGTATTTTTCAGCACCTCGCAGGCTGGAGCCCAGGCGCCCGACATCGGCCGGCCGGCCGGTGCGGTCCAGGATGCGAACGATCTCGGCGCGCTCGCACGCCTGCCGATGCTCATCAGCTCCCAAGGCGGCGACTATACGCAGGCGGTGCACACGCGCTTGCGGGCCCAGGGTTGGGGGGGCTACTGGATCGATGCGGCTTCGACGCTGCGAATGGCGCCGAGCTCCGTGATCGTGCTCGATCCCGTCAACCTGCCGGTGATGCAGGCCGCCCGCGAGCGAGGCATCAAGGATTTCATCGGCGGCAACTGCACCGTTTCGCTCATGCTGATGGCGGTGTGCGGGCTGCTGCGCGCGGGCTTGGTGGAATGGATCACCGCGATGACCTATCAGTCGGCCTCGGGAGCGGGCGCGCAGAACATGCGCGAGATGCTCGATCAGATGGGGGCGCTGCACGCTTCCGCGGCCGCGCTGCTCGCCAATCCGGCCTCGGCCATCCTCGAGATCGACCGTGCGGTGAGCCGTGCCTTCGGCGCCGCGGACTTCCCGCGGGAGCATTTCGGCGCGCCGCTCGCGGCGAGCCTGATCCCGTGGATCGACAAGGACCTCGGCAACGGCCAGAGCCGGGAGGAATGGAAGGCGGGCGCCGAGTCGAACAAGATCATGGGAACCGAGGCTGCACCCGTTCCGGTCGAGGGAATCTGCGTGCGCGTGAGCGCGATGCGCTGCCACTCGCAGGCGCTCACCATCAAGCTCAAGCGCGACGTCCCGCTCGCGGAGGTCGAGCGGCTGATCGCGGGCGGAAATTCCTGGGTGAAGATCGTGCCCAACGTGCGCGATGCCTCGATCAGGGAACTCGCGCCTTCGACGGTGAGCGGCACGCTCGGCATACCGATCGGCCGGCTGCGCAAGCTCGCGATGGGCGGAGAATACCTGTCCGCGTTTACGGTGGGAGATCAGCTCTTGTGGGGCGCGGCCGAACCCCTGCGCCGTACGATGCGCTTCCTGCTTGGCCATGCGTGAGCAGCTGAATCGGCACGGGCCGAACGTGCCAGATGTCCGCGCAGTACTCGCGAATCGTCCGATCCGATGAGAATCGTCCGCTGCGCGCCGTGTTGAGAATGGCCATCCGCGTCCAGCGGTCGGCATCGCGGTAAATCTCGGACACCTTCGCCTGGCATTCGATGTAGCCGGCGAAGTCGGCGAACAGCATGTACGGGTCGTAGGACATCAAGTTGTCCATCAAGGGCTTGAACAGCTCGGTGTCGCCGCGCGAGAAGTGCCCGTTGCGGATGAGATCGATCACTTCCCTGAGGTGTGGATTCGCCGCGTAGTAGTCCGCCGGGCGATAGCCCTCGCTCTTGCGCGCTTGCACCTCATGGGCTGTGAGGCCGAAGAGAAAAAAATTCTCCGCTCCGACCTCCTCGCGCAGCTCGATGTTCGCGCCGTCGAGGGTGCCGATGGTGAGCGCACCGTTCATGCAGAACTTCATGTTGCCGGTGCCCGACGCCTCCTTGCCGGCGGTCGATATCTGCTCCGACAAATCCGCTGCCGGGTAGATGCGCTGGCCGTTGGTCACGTTGAAGTTCGGCAGAAACACGACCCGCAGGCGCTCGCGCACGTCGGGGTCGCGGTTGATCACGTCGCCGACGGCGGTGATCAGCTTGATCATGAGCTTCGCCAGGTGGTAGCCGGGGGCGGCCTTGCCGCCGAAGATGAAGGTGCGCGGCTCGACCGGGACGCCCGGGGTCGACTTGATGGCGAGATACATCGACACGATGTGCAGTACTTTGAGGTGCTGGCGCTTGTATTCGTGAATGCGTTTGACCAGCACGTCGAACATCGAGCCGGGATTGACCAGGATCCCGGTGCGCTCGAGCGCGAGGCCGGCGAAATCGCGCTTGTTCGCCTGCTTGATCTCGCGCCAGCGGGCCCGGAACTCGGGATCCTCGGCGAGCGGCTCGAGGGCCACGAGCGCCGACAGATCCTTGACCCAGCCCTCCCCGATGTGCTCGGTAATGAGCTTGGCCAGTTGCGGATTGGAAAGCGCCAGGAAGCGCCGCGGCGTCACGCCGTTGGTCTTGTTGCTGAATTTCTTGGGCCAGAGCTCGTAGAAGTCCTTGAGCACGTCGTGCTTCAGTAGCTCGGTGTGCAGGCCGGCGACGCCGTTGATCGCGTGGCTGCCGATGCACGCCAAGTGGGCCATGCGCACGTAACGCTCGCCGCTCTCCTCGATGATGGACATGCGCCGGATGCGGTCATCGTCGCCGAGAAAGCGCATGCGCACTTCCTCGAGAAACTGCGCATTGATGTGGTAGATGATCTCCAGGTGGCGGGGCAACGCCCGGCCGAACACCTCGAGCGACCAGCGCTCCAAGGCTTCCGGCAAGAGCGTGTGGTTGGTATAGGCGAACGCCTTGCCAGTGATGCTCCACGCCTCGTTCCACGGCAAGACGTACTCGTCGACCAGAATCCGCATGAGCTCGGCGATCGCGATCGCCGGGTGCGTATCGTTGAGCTGCACCGCGAACTTCTCGTGGAACTTGGTCACCGGCAGCTGCTGGGTGTGCAGGATGCGGAACATGTCCTGAATCGAGCAGGAGACGAAGAAATACTGCTGCTCGAGCCGAAGTTCCTTGCCGCGCAGCTGCTCGTCGTTCGGATAGAGCACCTTGCTCAGGTTCTCGGAAGTAACCTTCTCGTTGACCGCGCCGTAATAGTCGCCGCTGTTGAAGGCGGCGAAATCGAAGGATTCCGGGGCCTCGGCCCGCCACAGCCGCAGCGTGTTGGCGGTGTTGGTGCGGTAGCCGAGAATCGGCGTGTCGTAGGGCACGCCGTTCACGATCTTGTGCGGGACCCAGCGCACGCGAACGCGCTCGTGCTCGTCGATGTATTGCTCCGTATGGCCGCCGAATTTGACGCTGACCGCCCACTCGGGCCTCACCAGCTCCCAAGGATTGCCGAACCTCAGCCAATGGTCGGTCTCCTCGACCTGCCAGCCGTCGACGATCTCCTGACGGAAGATGCCGAACTCGTAACGGATGCCGTAGCCGACCGTCGGGATCTCGAGCGTAGCGAGCGAATCGATGAAACAGGCCGCCAGCCGGCCGAGACCGCCGCTGCCCAATCCCGGCTCCTCTTCCTGGTGCAGCAGCCCCTCGAAGTTCAGGCCGAGCTCGCTCAGGCACTGCCGCACGGGCTCGATGATGTCGAGATTCAAGAGATTGTTGCCGAGATGCGGCCCGGTCAGAAACTCGGCGGACAGATAGGCGACGGTCCTCGAGCCGTGCCGGGTGTATTCGGCGGCCGTGCTGATCCAGCGCTGCAGCATGCGGTCGCGCACCGCGTAGGCGAGCGCCATGTAGTAGTCGTTCTGTGTGGCCAGGGCGGGGAATTTCCCCAGCATGTAGAACAGATCGTCTAGAAAGGAGTCTTTGATCGCCTGCTTGTCGAGCGCGATCCGCCCGTCGCCGAGCTCCCTCATGGCGCCCAGAGCACCTCGACGGGCACTCGCTTCTGGCGCAGCACCGCGCGCACCGGCATCTCCTCGACGCTGCCGGATCCGCTCGCCACGGTGTATGTGCGCCATTTCGCCTCGCCCTCGATGAGGATCAGCACGCGGCGCGAATCCAACAGGGCGGAGAGATTGAGGCTGAGGCGCGGGTGCGGTTCGACGGGTGCCCACATGCCGACGCATCCGGCGGACGCCGCGGGATTCAGGGCGCTGTGCAAATTCGGCGATCCGGGAAAGAGCGAGGCCGTGTGACCGTCATCGCCCAGGCCGAGCACAGTGACGTCGAACGGCCGGGGCACGCGCGCGAAGGTCTCCCACGCCGACACGGCGCCGAGATCGGGCGACGGCGCCGCGTTCTTGAGGCCCGCGAAACGGGCCGCGGCGGCCTTGTCCTTGAGCAGCACGTCGCGGACCAGCTTCTCGTTGCTGCCCGGATCGCTCGGCTCGACCCAGCGCTCGTCTGCGAGCGCCACGCAGACGCGGCTCCAGTCGATCGCCTGGGTGCGCAGTTGCTCGAACAGCTTCCGCGGCGTGCGGCCGCCCGATACGACCAGGCTCGCGGCGCCCCGCTCGGCGATGGCGCGCGCGAGATTCGCGGCAATGCCGCTCGCCACGTCCCGGGACAGGGCGTCCATGCCGGGATATCGCTTGGGCTCTATTTCAAAGCTGGCCATGCCGGGAGATTGCCCTTTACGGTGCTCATGAGCAAGCGCCCGTCTTCGGGCAGCGCAGCACTTCGGCGGATGGCTGCGCACCGGTCGAGCCGCCCCGATGTGGTATAACGCGTTTCCGTGAAAGATCTGACGACGGATTCCATCGGCAAGCACATCCTGCACATGGCCGTGCCCATCGCGGCCGGGATGTTGTTTCAGACAGCGTATCTACTCATCGATTTGTATTTTGTCGCGCACCTGGGCGATGCGGCGCTCGCCGGAGTTGGGGCCGGCGGAAACATGATGTTCATCGTGCTCGCGCTCACGCAGGTGCTCGGCGTCGGTACGGTCGCATTGATTTCGCACGCCGTCGGCCGCAAGGACCAGATCGACGCGAACCGCGTATTCAATCAGAGTCTGTCGCTCTCGGCGTTGTGCGCGCTCGTTACCCTCGTCGCCGGCTACGCGGGCGCGTCGCCCTACATGCACACATTGGGTGCAGACAAGGCGACGATGCGCGCCGGAGTGGTCTATGCGCAATGGTTCTTGCCGAGCCTCGCGCTGCAATTCGCGCTCGTCTCCATGGGGTCGGCGTTGCGGGGCACCGGAATCGTGCAGCCGACCATGATCGTGCAGGTGCTCACCGTCATCCTGAACGCAGTGCTGGCGCCGGTGCTGATCGCGGGCTGGGGAACCGGACATCCGCTGGGCGTCGCCGGCGCGGGGCTCGCAAGCTCGCTCGCGGTGGCCGTCGGCGTGCTCTTGCTCGCCGTTTATTTCTTCCGGCTGGAGCACTACGTCGCCTTCGATCCCCGGTCCTTGAGGCCGCAGCCCGCCGAGTGGGCCCGGCTGCTGCGGATCGGTTTGCCTGCCGGCGGCGAGTTCGCGCTGATGTTTTTCTATATGGCCGTCATCTACTGGATCGTGCGCCGCTTCGGTCAAGATGCCCAGGCGGGTTTCGGCGTCGGCATGCGCGTCAACCAGAGCCTTTTTCTGCCGGCCATGGCCGTCGCGTTCGCGGCCGCGCCCATCGTCGGCCAGAATTTCGCGGCGGGTAAATTCACGCGCGTGCGTGAGACGTTTCTGCGCGCGACGCTCATCGGCGCGGCGATCATGGGTTCATTGACGCTCTTCTGCCAGTTGGGCGCCGAACGGGTGGTGCGCGCATTTACCGCCCAGCCCGGCGCGGTGGCGGTTTCGACCCAGTTCCTCAAGGTGATCTCGTGGAACTTCATCGCGTCCGGGATCGTGTTCACCTGCTCGGCCGTTTTCCAGGGGCTCGGCAATACCGTGCCCTCGGTCTTGAGCTCCGCAACCCGCATCGCGAGCTTCATCGGCCCGGCGCTCTGGCTCGCTTCGCGCCCGCAGTTTGAGCTGGTCGAGCTCTGGTACATCTCGGTCGCCAGCATGACGACGCAGGCGCTCGTGAGCCTGTGGCTGGTGCGCGCGGAATTTCGCCGGCGCCTGCGCGCACCCGAGGGCTCGGCATTCGAGACCGGATGAACTTGCGTCATCGGCTCGGCGCCGATTGATGGCGCGCCTCGAGCCGGGCGACCACCTGCCCGAGCGATAGGCCCTTCGATTCGAGCAGCAGCAGCACGTGATAGAGAAGATCCGCCGCTTCGCCCAGCACGTCCTCGTCACTCTGCCCGAGCGCGGCGAGCGCGAGCTCGAGCCCCTCCTCACCGACCTTCTGCGCGATCCGGCGCGGGCCTTCGGCGAGCAGCTTCGCGGTGTAGCTCCCTTCCGGCCGTTGGGTGATGCGCTCGCGGATGACCTCCTCGAGGACCGTGAGAAAAGCGAGGCGTGCGGCGGCGGCGTGCGGCGGCGTCTCTCCGAAACAGGTCGGCGTGCCCTTATGGCACGCCGGACCTTGCGGGCGAGCGAGGACGAGAAGGGTGTCGCCGTCGCAGTCCGCCGTGATCGAGCGCGCCTCCAGGAAATGTCCCGAGCTCTCGCCCTTGGTCCAGAGCCGCCGTTTGCTGCGGCTCCAAAAGGTCACCCGTCCGCTCGAGCGGGTCGCTGCGAGCGCCTCGCGATTCATGTAGCCGAGCATGAGCACGGCGCCGCTCGATGCGTCCTGCACGATCGCGGGCAAAAGACCGCCGCCCTTGTCCCAATCGAGCTTGTCCCATTCGAGCAGATCGAGGCCGCTCATGTCCTCACCTCGACGCCCTCGGCGCGCAGCTGCCGCTTGAGATCGGGTATCGCGATGTCGCCGGAGTGAAACACGCTGGCGGCGAGCGCCGCGTCGACGCCGGCCGCGCGGAATACGTTCGCGAAATGCTGCACGGACCCGGCTCCGCCCGAGGCCACCAGGGGCACCCGGCAGATGCCGCGTACCGCCT
>JBEKVP010000101.1:0-7658 GCA_049513935.1 Steroidobacteraceae bacterium | reverse complement strand
AGGCGCCGGGCGCGAGATTGAACGAGATGGTGGTCGCCGGAAACTGCCCCAGATGCGTGACCTGCAAGGGTCCCGAGCGCTGGTTCACCTTGACGATCGCCGCGAGCGGAACCTGTCCGTTGGTGGTCGACACGGATGAAGGAAGATAGAGTTCCGACAGCCCCGACAGCGAGCGCTGGATCGAGGGATCGGCCTCCAGGATCACGCGGTACTGGTTCGATTGCGAATAGATGGTCGAGACGATGCGCTGGCCGAAGGAGTCGTACAGCACGTTGTCGACGGTCGCCGGCGTGATGCCGAAGCGCGCGGCGGTGGCGCGATCGATCACCAGATCCGTCGCCGTCCCCTGCTGCTCCATGTCGCTCGCGACGTCGGCGAGCTCGGGAAGCGCGGAGAGCTTCTGCATGAGACGCGGGATCCACAGCGCGAAGTCGTTGTTGTCGGTGCTTTCCACCACGAACTGGTACTGGGTTCGGCTCACCGCCGAATCGATGGTGATGTCCTGCAGCGGCTGCATGTACAGGGTGATACCGACCACATTCGCGGTCTCCGCCTCGAGCCGCCGGATGATCTCGCTCGCAGTCGCGTGGCGCTCGGTGTGCGGCTTGAGATTGATCAAGAATCGCCCGCTGTTCAGCGTCGAATTCGCGCCGTCGACTCCGATGAACGAGCTTAAGGAGGCTACGTCGCGATCCTTGAGAATCGCGGCCGCGAGCGCCTGCTGGCGCTCGGCCATCGCGGCATAGGAGATCGTCTGCGCGGCCTCGGAGATGCCCTGGATCTCGCCCGTATCCTGCACCGGAAAAAACCCCTTCGGCATGAAGACGTAGAGCAGGAGCGTCAACACCAGCGTGATGCCCGCGACCGCCAGCGTGAGCCCCTGCCGGTCGAGAACCCACTCCAAGGCGCGCTCGTACCTGCCGATGACCCATTGGAAGCCGCGCTCCGCTTTCAAGTCCCAGGCTCTGCGGCCCGAGTCCGGCCGATGGTGCAAGAGGCGCGCGCACAGCATCGGCACCAGGGTGAGCGAGACCGCGGCCGAGATCACGATGGTGACGGCGAGCGTGATCGCGAACTCGTGGAACAGCCGCCCGACGATCTCGCCCATGAACAAGAGCGGAATCAGCGCCGCGATCAGCGACACGGTGAGCGAGATGATGGTGAAGCCGATCTGCTGCGACCCCTTGAGCGCGGCCGTCATCGGGCTCTCGCCGCTCTCGATGTAGCGGGCGATGTTCTCGATCATCACGATGGCATCGTCCACGACGAAGCCCGTGGAGATGGTGAGCGCCATCAGCGAGAGATTGTCGAGACTGTAGTTGAGGAGGTACATCGCCCCGAAGGTTCCGACCAGCGACAAGGGGACCGACAGGCTCGGGATGACGGTCGCCGGCGCGTTGCGCAAGAACACGAAGATCACCAGCACGACCAGGATCACGGCGAGCACGAGCTCGAACTCGACGTCCGACACGGACGCCCGGATGGTCTGCGTGCGATCGCTCAGCACTGAGATGTCGAGGGCGGGCGGCATGTCCGCCTTGACCTGGGGCAGAAGCCGCTTGACCGCGTTCGCCACTTGGATCACGTTGGCGCCGGACTGGCGCTGAATGTTGAGAATGAGCGCCGGCGTCGCATCCGCCCACGCCGCGAGCTTGGTGTTCTCGGGCGCCATGACCACGTTGGCGACATCGGACATATGAACCGGGGCGCCGTTCGAGTAGGCGACGATGATGTCGCGGTAGCCCTGGATGTCGGTGATCTGGTCGTTCGCATTCAGCGAGGAGGATTGGGAAGGTCCGTCGAAGCTGCCTTTGGGCGAGTTGCTGTTGGCGTTGCCGATGGTGGTGCGCAGATCGTCGATGTTGAGCCCGTACTTGGCGAGCGCGCGCGGATTGAACTGGATGCGCACGGCCGGTCTCTGGCCGCCCGAAATGCTCACCACGCCGACCCCTGGGAGCTGCGAGATCTTTTGCGCGAGGCGCGTGAAGGAGAGGTCCTCGACGTCGATGAGAGTGAGCGTCTTCGAGGTGACCGCGAGGGTCATGATGGGCGCATCCGCGGGATTGAATTTGGCGTAGGTCGGCGGCGTCGGCAGATCGTTGGGCAAGACGTTGCCGGCCGCATTGATCGCTGCCTGCACCTCCTGCTCCGCGACGTCGAGACCCAGGTCTAGGCTGAACTGCAGGGTGATGACCGAGGCGCCGCCCGAGCTCGCGGAGGTCATCTGATTGAGCCCGGGCATTTGACCGAATTGCCGCTCCAGGGGCGCGGTCACGGACGAGGTCATGACCTCGGGGCTCGCGCCGGGATAGAAGGTCTGCACCTGGATGGTCGGGTAGTCGACTTCGGGCAGCGAGGACAGCGGCAAGAACTTGAAGGCGAACAGGCCGCTCAGCAAGATCGCAACCATCAGCAACGAGGTAGCGACCGGCAGACGGATGAACAGCCGGGATGGGTTCATCGGCCCTAAGAGCTCGCTTGAGGGGATTGCGGCGCCGATGGTTGCTGTTTCGGAGCCGGGCGCTGCGGCGGCGCATTGTCCGGCTGTGCGGAGTCGCCGGGCTGCTGGTGCCGGTGCCGCTGCCAGTTGCCGTGATCGCCGGATCGTTCGTGCTTGCCGTTGGGACCCGGGGGCGCCGACTCGGCGGCCGCCTGCGATTTCCCAGGGATGCTCACCTTCGCCCCGTCGCGCAAGCGGTCGGCGCCATCGGTCACCACCCGGTCGCCGGGCGACAGCCCCGATTCGACCGCGTATCGATCCCCATCCTGGGCTCCGAGCTTGATGGGGTGCACCGAGACGGTGTTCTGATCGTCGACCAGGTAGACGTAATTGCCGGGCGCGCCGCGCTGCACTGCGCCCACGGGCACGGTCACCACATCCTTGAGCGTGTCCAGCAGCATGACCACATTGACGAATTGACTGGGGAAGAGGGTCTCGTCGGAATTATCGAAGTGGGCACGCAGCATGACCGTGCCGGTCGTCGTGTTGACCTGGGTGTCGACCGCGGCGAGTTGTCCCTTGGCGAGCTCGGCGACATTGGCCCGATCGAACGCGGTCACCGGGAGGACCGCGCCCGCGTGCACCCGCGCCGTGACCTGCGGCAGGCTGTCCTCGGGTACGGCGAATTCAACGGTGGTCGGCTTCAGCGTGGTGAGCACCACGATGCCGGTCGTGGAGCTCGTCTGAACGTAGTTGCCCGGATCGACCAGCCGCAGGCCCACGCGGCCGTCGGTCGGCGCGACGATCCGGCAATAGGTGAGATTGAGCTGTTGCGCCTTGATCTGCGCCTTGTCGTAGTCAACCGTGCCCTGATCCTGTTTGACGGTCCAGACCTGGTCCTCGTAGGTTTGCCGCGCGATGGACTGCTGTTGCGACAAGGTCTGGTAGCGTGTGAGGTCCATCTGCGCTTGCTTCAAGGTGGCCTCGTCGCGGACCAGCTGCGCCTCGTCCTGCTCGAGCGCCACCTGGTAGGGCCGCGGATCGATCTGCGCCAGAAGTTGTCCTTTGTGGACGAGCTGTCCCTCTTTGAAGCCGACGTTCATCAAGAGGCCGTTGATCTGGGTCGTCACCGTCACGGTCGCGAGCGGCGTGACCGCACCGAGCGCGCGCAGCGTCAAGCGGATATCGCCCCGCTTGATGGTGGCGACTCCCACCGGCTGATTGCCGCCGTCCTGAAATCGACCACGCCGCGGCGGCGGCTGCGATATGAACGTGATCGAGCGATAAACGATGATCGCAACTACGCCCACGGCGGCCAAGCCGAGCGCGACCCACAGAATGAGCCGGCGTCTCGCGCGACGTTCGGCTTCGAAGCTCTCTAATTGCATGAGTGGATGATTTCACGCGCGCCGCCGCTTCGGCAGGGGCTGGCAACCAGTTTGCCCACGCGGCAGGGAAAAGAAGTATTAACTTCGACAAGAAAGGTCAAGCGGTTTACTTTCTGAAGAAATAAGGGATCGAAGTCAGCCCGATGCCGATGGCAACCGTCGCGATCACGTTGGCGATGAAGTAGGGATAGATCACGAGCGCCAAGCCGCACACGAGCGGTACGATGGAGCGCTGCTGCTTCCCGTAGAGAAAGAATCCCACTCCCACGGAACTGAACAATAGTCCCCACAACAGTCTCGATTCATTCACGACTGCGCTCCCGTGCGAGGCGGGTCGGCCCGAGCTCAAGACACCCCGCAACTATTTGCTCTCCTTGGCCACCAGCCAGCTCACGAGCTCGAGTGTTTGCTCATCGCTCCCGGCGGATGCGACCGTCAGCCGATACTTGCCGTTCACGACGAGGGTCGGCGTGCGATCGACGCCGAACAGCTTGATCTTCTCCTCATCGATGCGTACCTGACTGTCGACCCCGAAGGATTTCGACATCGCGATAAACTTCGCGGCGGGGACGCCGCCGCGCTTTTCGTAGAAGCGCGCGGCGTCTTCGATCGTGGGCATAGGGGACTTCAAACCGCCCGAAGAATTGGTGGTTGCAAGCTCGCCGTTCGTCCAGACCGCGTCGAACATCGCATCATGCGCCTGGTCGGCGACCCCGAGGGCCTTGGCCGTCTCGTACGCGAGCTGGAACATCGGCCAGTCCTCGGCGAGATTGAACGAGGCGGGAACGTAATCGACGACGACGTTGGGCGGCATGCTTTGCCGTAGCTTGCGCATGTAGGGCTGGAACTGGTTACACGCGGGGCAAGCATAGGAGAAGACCTCGGTCACCTCGACCTTGCCGGCGGGCAATCCGGTCGGGCGCGGCTGCGGGATGAGATAGTAGTTTCGTCCCTCGACCCAGTTGGGCGCGGCTGTCTTTGCGGGCGCAGGGGCCGGCGCCGTTTGGCCGGCCGCTCCTGCCTCGAGCGAGGCCAGCAAGAGAACTGCAACACTTAAGGCAAGTTGCTTCATCGAAAATCTCCATCCCAGAGAAAGCTCCGGCACCGCGCCGATTCTAGACAATTTACGCCCCGCCGCCCCGGCGTTTTTGCGTAAGGTATTGAGTCTCCTGGGCCGGTTCGGTTCCGTCCGCAACGCCGCCATTTCGCCCGGTCGAAGTAGTAGCCCCGGCGCGAAGCCCGTAAAGTACGCGCTTTGCGCCAGTTGGGGCGCTCTCGGATGAGCCTGTGACTGACGACAACGACGATTTCCTTGCCTTGGGCGCGAGTACGCCGCCCAGGGCCCGCACCCGCTTCCGCGCTGTGTTGATCATCGCCATCGCGGTCGGGGTGCTGGTCGGGCTCGTGTTCGTGATACGAGGCACGCCGCACAGCGCCCCGGCGAACCTCGCCCGTCCTGGACCAGGGGCGACCGGCCCGGGCGACCCGACGCCCGTCACGGTGGCCACCGCCGCGATCGGGGATATCGAAGTGCGTATCCCGGCGCTTGGCACCGTCACGCCGCTCGCTACGGTGACCGTACGGACGCAAATCAGCGGTATCCTGCAAAAGATCGCCTTCACCGAGGGTCAACTGGTGCGCCAGGGAGAGATGATCGCCGAGATCGATCCCCGCCCCTACGAGGCGGCCGTCGAGCAGATGGAGGGCAATCTCAAACGCGACCAGGCGCTGCTCGCGGACGCAAAGCTGGATTTGAAGCGCTACGAGGGGCTGGTCAAAGAGGATTCGATCGCCGTGCAGCAGCTGGACACGCAGCGCGCGCTGGTCGATCAATATGCGGGCACCATTCAATCGGATCAGGGGCAGCTCAAAACCGCCCAGGTGAATCTCATCTACACGCGCATCGTCTCGCCGGTCAACGGCCGGGTCGGACTGCGCCAGGTGGACCAGGGCAACTACGTGACGCCAGGCGATGCCAACGGCATCGTCGTGATCAATCAGGTTCAACCGATCAGCGTGATCTTTCCGATCCCGGAAGATAACGTTCCCGCGCTCACGCAGCAGCTGCGCAACGGCGGAGCGCTCGAGGTGGATGCATTCGACCGGACGAACAGCGCGAAGCTCGCCCAAGGAAAGCTTCTCACGCTCGATAATCAGATCGACATCACCACCGGCACCGTCAAGCTGCGCGCGCTCTTCGACAACGCCGACGGCGCGCTGTTTCCGAACCAGTTCGTGAACGTACAGCTGCTCCAGGAGGTCCTCAAGCGGCAGGTCATCATGCCGAATTCGGCGGTGCGCCGCGGCGCACCGAACGGCGTCGTCACGACATTCGTCTACGCCGTGAAGCCGGACGACACCGTCGAAGTGCGGCCGATCAAGCTCGGCATGGTCGATGGGGACCGCGCGGCGGTCATCGCCGGACTCGCGGCCGGCGACGTCGTGGTGACCGAAGGCGGCGACCGGCTGCGGGACGGCGCGAAAGTAACACTGCCGCAGGCCTCGCCCGCCACCGCCACCCCCGCCGCCACCGTCCCCGGCGCAGCGCCACCCCCGGACGCCGCTCCCGGCAAGAGCAGCGCGCCGGACAGCCAGGGCCGGCAAGGCAAACGGCCGCCCGCCAACTCACAGTGAACCCGTCGCGCATATTCGTCCTGCGGCCGGTCGCGACCACCTTGCTGATGGTCGCGATCCTCATCGTGGGTGCGATCGCGTACAAGCAGCTGCCCTTGTCCGCGCTCCCCGAAGTGGCTTACCCGACCATCCAGGTACAGACCTTCTATCCCGGCGCGAGCCCCGAGGTCATCACCTCGGCCATCACCGCGCCGCTCGAGAAACAATTCGGGCAGATGCCCGGCCTGGACGAGATGTCCTCCACGAGCTCCGGCGGCGCCTCGGTGATCACGCTCCAGTTCAACCTCGCGCTCGCCATCGACGTCGCCGAGCAGGAGGTGCAGGCTGCGATCAGCGCCGCGCAAAACCTCTTGCCGCAGGACCTGCCGGCCCCGCCCATCTACGCGAAGGTGAATCCGGCGGACGCGCCGATACTCACGCTCGGCATCACCTCGAACGTGATGCCGCTCACCGACGTCGAGGACCTGGTCGATACGCGCATCGCACAGAAAATCTCGCAGCTCAAGGGCGTGGGCGTCGTGACCATTTCGGGCGGCCAGCGCCCGGCGGTGCGCGTAGTCGTCAACCCGCGCGCGCTCGCCGCCTACGGATTGAACCTCGACGACTTGCGCACCACCGTCGGCAACGCGAACCAAAACGGGCCGAAGGGCACGCTCGATGGTCCGATGAGCGCTTATACGATCAACACCAACGACCAGATCCGCAACGCCGAGGACTACGGCAGCATCGTCATCGCCTATAGGAACGGCGCGCCGGTGCGCTTGCGGGACGTCGCATCGCTCGTATCGGGCGCAGAGAACGCCAAGCTCGGCGGCTGGATGAACTCGACGCCCGCGCTGATCATGAACGTACAGCGCCAGCCCGGCGCCAACGTGGTCGACACGGTCGACCGCATCCAGGCGCTGATGCCGGCACTGCGCGACGCGCTGCCCGCGGGCGTCGATCTCACGGTGCTCACCGACCGCACCACGACCATCCGCGCCTCCGTCGCCGACGTCGAGATCGAATTGGCGTTGGCCGTCATCCTGGTGGTACTGGTGATCTACCTGTTCCTGCGCGACGTGCCGGCCACGATCATCCCGTCGCTGTCGGTACCGCTCTCGATCGTCGGCACGTTCGCGGTCATGTACCTCGCGAATTTCAGCTTGAACAATCTCTCGCTGATGGCGCTCACCATCGCCACCGGCTTCGTGGTC
>JBEKVP010000100.1:0-7678 GCA_049513935.1 Steroidobacteraceae bacterium | reverse complement strand
CGGACGTGGTGACGGCGGACACCACGGGGACCTGATTCGCGGTCACGACAGTCGCCGTGGCGGCGTCCGTGACTGTCGAGGTCAAGGAGGACAGCAGTTGGCGCATGCCGAGCGCGCGGTCCGGAATCTCGTGCACGCCGGGCATGGCGCGCAGCCGGTCGGCTTGCCACGGGTACAGGCGCGCCGAGACGGCGTTGACGATGCCCAAGCTCTGCATGGCTGATCCGCCCACCGAAGCGACGTCTCTGCGCGCGACTGACGCGCTCCGCGCTTGCACGAGAAAGCGCGCGTTATCCGCCGGGCGTGTTGGGTCGATGCCTGCCGCCGCAGCCGACAGCGTCAGCGCCGAAAGGATCGCGGCCGAAACGAGTTTGCGGTTCATCGAGTGTTCCCCGTATGTCGCTGTTCCCCGGCAGTGCCGGTTGCAGCGCATTACATCGAAACATCGATGCGGCGACGGTCGAGCGAGGCTCGCCGCTCAGGCGCCTGAGTGTGACGCGCGTCGCATAACGAGGGTGTCAAATTGGCTCTCGGTCGACGGGTACAGATCCCCGCCGCCGTAGCGGCAGCCGAGGCCGAGCAGCGCGTCGCGCTGGGCCGCATCGTCGACGCCGGTGGCGATCGGCATGAGGCCGAGCGCCGCCGCGGCGCTGATCCCGGCGCGGCACACTTTGAGCGCCAGAGGATCCACTCTCAAGGCGGTCACCCAAGCACGATCGAGCTGCAGTCCCCAGATGGGCGCCCGCGCCAACCGATCGAGCGAGGCGAATCCTCGGCCGACCTCATCGACCACGATCTGCACGCCGAGACGGTGCAGCCCGTGATACACCGAGGTGTCCATGGCGGCGAAGGTACGCTCGGAGACTCGAAGCTCGAGGCGCGAAGCCGGCAGCCCGCCTTCCGCCAGCAGCCGTCCGATATCCTCGGCAAAGTCATCCTGCAGGAGGTGATGACGCAGGGCGCCGAACGAGAAGCGCGCGTCTTCGGGCAGCGCCGATCCCAGGGCGGCAAAGTCGTCCCGCAGCCGCTCCAGCATCGCGCGCGACAGGAGCGTCGCCAGGCCAGTGGTCTCGGCGATGGCGAGAAACTCGCGCGCCGGCACTTCGCCGCGCAACGGATGCGTCCATCGAAGATAACCCACCAGCGCCACCAGCCGGTCGGTCTCGAGCTCGTAGCGGCCGACGTAGCGCAAGCGAATCTGCTGGTCGGCGATCGCGTCGCGGATTTCATGCGCGACGTCGAGGCGCGCCAGCGAGCGCAGCTTGAGCGTGTCCGTGAAGAAACAGATCTTGGCCGAATCGGAGCGGCGCGCCTCTGCGGCTGCCGAGCGGGCTTTGTCGAGCAAACTCTTCGGGCTGGTTCCGTCCTGGCCGAGAATCGAGACGCCCGCGTACGGCGTTAGCTGAAACGCCGCATCCCCGACGCGCACGGGCTCGCGCAGGCTCGCGCACACACGCGATACGCAGGCCTCGATCGCATCGCGGTCCGACGATTCCACCACCATCGCGAGGAGCTCGGCGCCCAATTGGCCGATATACCAGTAAGGCTCCCCGCGCTCCTCGGCCGGGACCTCCTCGGGCAGGCGCAGGATTGCCGCGCTCAGCACCTGGTCGGCGATCTTCGCGTCGACCACCCGCGCAATGTCGGCAACGCCGTCCAAGTGCAGGAGCGCGAGCGCCGCCGGCTTCTCTTGAATGGCCGCCTGCGACAGCGTGTCGCGGAAGCGGTGCAGAAATCCGCGCCGGTCGAATTGCGGCCGGGCGAGCTCGTCGGAGGCGCCCGGCTCCTCGGACGAATCGGCTGCGGCGGAGGCTGCGCGGATCACGCACAGCGCGCGATCGGGACCTTGCGCGACGGCGCGCAGCTCGTACGCCGCAGCGGCGCTCTTGAACGTCGTGTCGATGGTTTTGCGTTGCGCGATCGCGCGGCGCATTGCGCGCATCACGCAGGCGGCGACCGCATCGGGCCAGACCGCCTCGATGCCTCGGCCCGCGCACGGGAGTGAGAGCGCGAGGGCGCCGACGGCTCGGCCCCCCACGAGGTCCAAAATGACCCCATCGCGGCGGATCAAGACGACGAGGTCGGGGAGCGCGGCGCACAGGGAGTCGGCCATGCGCATTTTACCCCCGAAATCGGGGGGGAATTCTTAGACCCAGGTCCGGTCCGCGGATCCCGAGCTTTGACCGAGTTGCGGTTGCCGATGCAGAATCCGGCGGGGTGGCCATCAAACACGGAAGTACCAAGAAAATGCCGCCGGGATGCTCGGAAGGCTCGTCGAGAAGGCGATCGGGCGGCCGTCGCTGCGCGGCGCTGCTCGCGGTCTACGCGCTCCCCTGGACTGCGGCGCTCGGCGTGTGCAAGCTCGGCAAGCTGGCCGAGTTCCCGATCACGATGGTGAACTCGCAACCCACCATGACGGCGAAGATCAACGATCGCGAGGTGCAATTCGTGGTCGACAGCGGCGCCGCCTGGAGCACGCGACGCGGCGGACGCAGTGACGGCGAAGGAAGCGGACGCTCGTTTGACCATGGCGGCGGTCTATGAGAGCCTCGATCAGATGGAAGCCGCGACCGCGCAATTCGACCTGTGGATCGCCTTTCACGGTGCGCGATTACGAGAAGTCGATCACCGACTACGACGCTGCGATAAGTATCAATGCGAAGAACGCGTGGTCACTGTACGGTCGTGGCATCGACTAAGGTGCGCCAGAAAAAGACCGCAGAGGGACAAACGGACATGGATCAGGCCGCTGCGATCTGGCCGCAGATCGCAGCGGAATTCAAGCGGCGGGGAATCGTCCCCTGACGGAGCACGACAATGGATGGAAACCCGAAAGGTGGTCACGGCGCCCCCTCGCGCCGGCAGCGGATCATCGTGCGGCTTGCTGCTTCCTTGGCGGCAGGCGGATTGGTCGCGAGCGCAGCCGCTGCGGTCGCGGGCTCGACCCCGGGAGCGACCCGCGCCGGCGCCGCGCTGGTAGCGTTGCCGGGGCACGTTCATAAGCTCGCGCAAAGCGGCGTCGATGCCGGCGAAGCGCCCGACACGACGCGGATCCACGGTCTCGACCTGGTGCTCGCGAAGACGCCTGCGCAGGAGAAAGCGCTCGATCAGCTGCTCGCCGATCAGCAGGATCCGAAGTCTGCGCAATATCACCACTGGCTGACTCCCGCCGAGTTCGGCCGCCGGTTCGGCGCGAGCGACGCCGCCATCCACACGCTGTCGCAGTGGCTCAAATCGTACGGTCTCGAGGTGGGCGCGGCGCCGGCGAGCCGGGCTCACCTGCCGTTCTTCGGCAGCAAGGCGCAGGTCGAGGCTGCGTTTCATACGCAGATCCATCTCATCGACGTCGAGGGCGGGCGGCATTACGCGAACGTTTCGGACCCGATGGTGCCGGCGGCCATGCAGCCCCTGATCCGGGCGGTTCGCGGGCTGAACGATTTCAATCCGAGGCCCGGCGTGAGGCCGTCGGGGCGCAACTCGCCCCGCCCGAATGCCTACTACCCGGGCTCGAACCAGTATCCGGGCTACGTCGGACCGAGCGATTTCGCCGTCATCTATAACTTGAAGCCGCTGTACCAGAACAACATCACCGGTGCCGGCGTCACCGTGGCGATCGCGGCGCAAAGCGACATCGATGCGAGCGTACTCACCAGCTACTGGGCCGCGTTCGGTGTCGCCGGATCGAGCTTCGGGCTGCCGGCTCAGTCGTTTACATCGATGCCCGTGCCGCCGGCGGACGGCGGGACCGACCCCGGTAAGACGCAGGACGGAAACGAGGATGAGGCGTATCTCGACAGCGAGATCCTGGGTGCTCTCGCCCCCGGCGCGAAGCTGGTGCTGGTGCGCGATGAGAGCGCGACCAACGCTGCGCAGTATGTGATCGATCAGAATCTCGCAGCCGTGCTCAACATCTCGTTCGGCACGTGCGAGGGCGGCGAGGCCTCGGATAACACGATGGTCAGCTCGATGTACCAGCAGGCCGTGAGCGAGGGCATCACCATCACCGTCTCATCCTCGGATGCCGGAGTCGCTGCGTGCACCGCGAAAGCGGACACCGACAAAATGAACGATGTGAACTCCAACGGCTTCGCGGTGAACGGCCTCGCCTCCACCCCGTACAATCTCGCGGTCGGCGGCACCGACTTCAACCCAAATACCGAAACCTCGTACTGGAACACCACCAACCAACCAGGCACGTTCGAGAGCGCGGCCTCGCACATCCCGGAAATGGTGTGGAACGACTCCTGCGCCAACCCGGTGTTCGCGCAGGCTTACGGCACCGGCGATCCCATCGCCTTTTGCAATACCGCGACGCTCGGGACTGCCCCGAACACCGTCGCCAATCCCTTCATCCTCATCTCCGGGGGCGGCGGGGGCGTGAGCAGCTGCACGGCCGCTGACAATTCCGGCAATTGCACCGGCGGCTATGCGCAGCCAAGCTGGCAGGCCAACGTGGCCGGCATCATCAATTTCGGCACGCGTGCGCTCCCCGACGTCTCCATGATCGCGACCCGCTGGCTCGTGTGCTCGTACGAGAACACCACCTGCAACCCGGCAAATGCACCGTTCTCGACGCCGAGCACCATCTCGGTCTTGGAGGGCACCTCCGCCTCGGCGCCCTCGGTCGCCGCCATCATCGCCATGGTCGATCAATCGCAGATCATCACCGGGTCGAACGCGGATGGGCGCCAGGGACTCATCAATCCGAAGCTGTATCAGATCGCGGGCATCGAGTATGGCTCCGCGGCGACCCTCACCGCGTGCAGCGCCGATCAGGGGGGGATCACGAGCGCCGCCTGCGTTTTCTACGATATCGTCTCCGGCTCGAACGCGCAGCCCTGCCAGGTATCGAGCTACGCGAGCTCCGCAAAGGGGAGCCTCCCCGCGAGCACCTGTGCCAACGAGAGCAATGCGAGCTACCAGACCGGCATCATGGAGATCAGCGGCGCCGAGGATTACGCCGCCTCCGCGGGTTTCAACATCGCTACCGGTCTAGGCAGCATCAACGCCGCCGGGTTGGTGAGCGCGTTTCAAGCCTCGGCCGCACCGACCGGCCTCAGCGCGGCCGCGGCCGGCACGACGGTGACGCTCACCTGGCATGCGGATGCTTCCGCCACCGGTGGGTTCGACGTCTATCAAGGCGCCTCTTCGGGTCAGGAATCCTCGACTCCGGTGCAGCAGAATGTGAGCGGCACCACCGCCATGGTGACCGGTCTTTCGGCCGGACTGACCTACTATTTCAAGATCGCGGCCGTCACCGTGCTCGGTGTCTCGCCTCTCTCCAATGAGGCGCAGGCGACGCTCGCGCCCGCCGCACCTACCGGACTCGCCGCGGCCGCCGCGGGCGCGGGCTCCTTGACGCTCACCTGGACCGCGAGCACCGGTGCGACAAGCTACAACCTATTCGAAGGCACGAGTGCCGGTGGCGAGGGCGGCACGGCATCAAAGACCAATATCAGCGGCGCGACCGTCACCTTGACGGATTTGACGCCCGGCCAGCAATACTTCTTCAAGCTGCAGGCGGTCAATGCCGGAGGAATGTCGGCGAAGTCTGCCGAAGCGAGCGGGACCGTGGTGCCGGCCGCGCCGACGGCTCTTGCGGCCACCGCCGGCAACGGCGCGGTATCGCTCACCTGGACCGCTTCGGCGGGCGCGAAGACCTACAATGTCTATGATGCCAAGTCATCGGGCGGCGAGGGGTCGACGCCCGTGATGACGGGACTTACGAGTCCGAGCGCCAGCGTGACCGGACTTTCGAACGGCACGGCTTATTACTTCACGGTCGCCGCTGTCGATGCGGGCGGCGTCTCGGCGCCGTCGGCGGAGGCGCACGCCACCCCCGCCGCGCCCGGCGGCGGGGGAGCGATGGATTGGGTCGGGCTGGGCGTGCTCGCCGCGATTGCGGCTAGCTCTCGAAGAACCCCATCTTCACGCCGGCGAGCTGGACCACATCATTGTCGTTGAGGCGACGCGCCTGCGGGCCAATGGGAACGCCGTTGACCTGCGGGTAGTCGTTGTCCTTGCCGCTGTCGACGTGCACGATGAAATAGCCCTCGGCGCGCCGCGTGATCGCCGCGACCTGCACGCCGGGACGTCCTAGCGTGGTGAGCGCCTTGGTCAATTCGAGCTCTCGGCCCGCAAAGGCGCCGCTCAGCACCTGGAGCTTGGCCTTCGGCAGCGCCGTGGCGTTGTCGGGTATGCCTCCCGGCGGCCGCTTGGCCGCGATGGCCTTCGCAGCCTGATCGACGGCGGCGCCGACGCGCCCCCGGATCCGGTCTTCCCCTTGCGAGCTCGGGGTGATGACCATGGTCTTCTCGAACTCGTCCTGCTCGGCGTCGCCATCCTGACTGTCGACGAAGCGCAATTGATGGTGCCCGACGGTGATCACGTCGCCATGCTGCATGGCGTGCTTCTTGATCAGCTTGCCGTTGACGTACGTGCCGTTGGTGCTGTTCAAGTCCTCGAGGAACGAGTCGTTCAGAATGTTGATGATGAGCGAATGATGGCCACTCACCGCCGGGTTATCGATGCGGATGTCATTGTCCGGGAGGCGCCCTATGGTGTAGCGCTCCTTGTTCATGTTGTATTCCGCGAGGATCTGACCATCCAAGCTGAGCATCAGGCGTGCCACAGACTCATTCTCCTAGCCGAACCATCCCAATATTTTGTCAAATATACGCCGTTGCGCGGGGAACGGCTCAGTGACATGCGCCATGATGACCGACACGTTGTCCCGTCCGCCGTTGTCGTTCGACAGCTGAATCAACTGCTTAGCAACAGTATCAAGATTAGCACTAAAGGTGCTGATTGTTAAGTGAATATCCTCGTCCTCGATCATGTCCGAGAGGCCGTCGGAACAGAGCACGTAGTAATCGCTCTTCTGGACCGGCTGCTCATGGATCTCCACTTCCACATTCTGCTCGACTCCGAGAGCCCGCGTAACATAATTCTTGTTGGTCGCCCGCTGCGCTTCCTGCTGCGAATAAAACCCGCGGTCGACCAGCTCCTGGAGCAGCGAATGATCCAAGGTCATCTGCTCGAATCGGTTGTCGCGCAGCCGGTAAAGCCGCGAATCGCCGACGTGCGCGATGGACATCTTGTTGTCGTAAAACAGGCAGGCCACGACCGTCGTACCCATGCCCTCACATTGAGGCTGGGTCTTCGAGGTGTGGTATATGATTTTATTGGCTCTGTGAATCGCGTCACGCAGAATGATGCTCGGGCGCGTAAGACCCGTCTCGGGGTCGCGCACGCTGAGATCCTCGCGGTGAACGGCGTCGCGGACCAGGTTGATGATGGTCTTGACCGCGATCCCGCTCGCGACCTCGCCGGCGTTGTAGCCGCCCATGCCGTCGGCCAGCACGAACAAGCCGATGTCCGCCTCGGCGCCGATCATGTCCTCGTTGTGCTCGCGCACCTTGCCGGTGTCGGTGAGCGCCACGCTCGCGATCTTCCCGCGTAGGCTCATGCGCGAATGCTCGCTTCTAACATCTTATCGTCGCACTTGATCATGGTAATCCGGTCGGCAGTTTTGACCGACAATCGTCCAATGCCGCGGCCATCTGGGCCCCGGTCTCGAACCGCGCTTCGGGATTCTTGGCCAACGCGCGATCGATGATGCCCTCGACGCACGCCGGCAAGTCCGGCCGGAACGCTCGCAACGGTGGGTGCGGCGCTT
>JBEKVP010000099.1:0-7679 GCA_049513935.1 Steroidobacteraceae bacterium | reverse complement strand
AGCCCGATCCCGACCCAGAGTTGAAGCCACGGCTTGCCGCGAGCGTGCGGGACGGGCGCGGCGGGGAATCGGCCGGCCTCGCCCAGATGATGCTGCGTGAAGTAGTACTGCACGACCCCGAGCGCCATGAACAGCGCCGCCGCGGCGAATCCCGCGCGCGCCCCGATGCGCTCCATCGCCTCCGCGGTGACGAAGGGTCCGAGCGTCGCGCCCAAGTTGATGCCCATGTAGAACACCGAGAAACCGGCATCGAGCCGCGCTCCGCCCTCGGGGTAGAGCTCCGCGACCATGGCGCTCACGTTCGGCTTGAGCAGCCCCACGCCGATCACGATGACCATCAGGCCGATATAGAACCCGCGCGGTGCCGCGGACGCCGCCAACAAAGTGTTGCCGAGCGCGATGGCCAGTCCCCCGATCAGCACCGCGCGCCGGGCGCCGATCAAGCGATCGGCGATCCAGCCGCCCGGCAGCGCGGCGAGATAGGTGCCGGCCGTGTAGAGGCCATAGATCGCCACCGCGGTCTTGTCGTCGATACCGAAGCCGCCGGAGGAGACGGTCGATACCAGGAACAGCACCAGCACGGTGCGCATCCCGTAGTACGTGAACCGCTCCCACATCTCGGTGAAGAAAAGGGTGGCGAGGCCGCGCGGCTGGCCGAGAAAGGTCGCGCTCAAGCTCCGGCCCCGCGCTCGGCCTCTTCTTCTTTTGCGCGCGCGGCAATTTTGTCCTTGAGCAAGAGTCCCGCCATCACGATCCCGATCTCGTACAGAAGACACATGGGTATCGCCATTGCGCTTTGCGACACCGCATCGGGCGGCGTCACGAATGCGGCGAAAATGAACAGTCCCAAGATGACGAACCCGCGATTCTTTCTGAGCGTGGCTATTTTTACGATACCGGTCCAGACCAATAATACCGTGGCCACGGGCACTTCGAACGCCGCGCCGAAGGCGAGCAGCATGACCATCACGAAGTCCAGGTAGCTTCCCATGTCGGTCATCATCTGAACGCCGTGGGGCGTGGTGGCGACGAAGAAGCTCAGCATCACCGGGATCACGATGTAGTAGGCGAACGCCGCCCCGATATAGAACAGCAAGATGCTCGAGATGAGCAGCGGCACGGCGAGCTTCTTCTCGTGGCGGTACAAGCCCGGAGCGACGAACGCCCACGCTTGATAGAGCACGAATGGCATGGCGAGGCCGATCGCGAGCACCAGCGCGAGCTTGAAAGGCACCGTGAACGGAGCGACCACGCTGGTCGCGATCAGTGTGGCGCCCGCCGGAAGCTTCTTCTTGAGCGGCTCGGCGACGAACGTGAACAGCGTGTTCATGTACATCGCGCACGGGATGAAGCAGATCCCCACCGCCAGCATCGCCTTGAGGATCCGATCCCGCAGCTCCAGCAGATGCGAGATCAGCGTACCTTCGGCGAGCCCGCCGGCTTCGCCCTCCGGCTCGCTCATGCGGATTGTGTCGGCTCGACGGGGGGCGGCGTGGACGGCGCCTCAGGATGCATGGCGGCCGGCGTGGACGGCGCCTCAGGATGCATGGCGGCGGCCGAGTTCGGGTGCGGCGGACGCGGCGCCTTGGGGAGTGCCGGCACGGCCGGTGGCTCCGAGACCGTGGCCGCAGGCAGCACGGGATTTTCGATCTTCGGATTGATCTGCTGTTTCAGCAACTCTTCGGCGTTGACTTCGCGTTCCAGCTGTTCGCTGAGTTGCCGCGCCATCAACCGGGCACGTCCCATCCAGTTGCCGACCTGGCGGGCAACCTTGGGCAGCCGCTCCGGCCCGAGCACAACGAGTGCGATGGCCGAGGTGAGCAGGAGCTCCGAGAACCCGAAATCCAGCATGAGATCAGGCGTTCGGCTTTGGCGGAACCTTTGCCTCGGCGTCACGGGCAGGCGCTGCGGCGTCGAAATCGGCATCCTTTTCCTGCTTGAGCTGCCGCAGTTTTTCTTCCGACTCGCCATCGCTCATGGCTTGCTTGAAGCCCTTCACCGCGGCTCCGAGATCCGAACCGATCGTGCGCAATCGCTTGGTGCCGAATATCACCAGGGCAATGGCCAGAATGACCAGTAGCATCTTTGAATCGAACATGTCGCTCTCCGAGCCCGCGCCAATCGGGCATGATCTTCAATCATACTGCAATTAGATTATGACACTTGGACCGGACTGCCCGATGCGTGTTCGGTCGCATTCGGAGAAAACTAGCTCTCCAGCCAGAAGGTTACCGGTCCGTCGTTGGTGAGCGAGACCTGCATATAAGCACCGAATACGCCGCTCGATACGGGGCTGTGGCGCGCCTGCGCGGATTTGACCAGCGACTCGAACAGCCGCCTGCCCTGTTCCGGCGGGGCGGCCGTCGAAAATCCCGGGCGCAGCCCGTGGCGGGTATCGGCAGCCAGGGTGAACTGCGGCACGAGCAGCAGATCCCCCGCGATCTGTTGCAAATTAAGGTTCATCTTGCCGGCATCATCGGCGAAAACCCGATATTTCAGCAAACGGTCGACCAAGCTCAGCGCGCTTGCCTCGTCATCCGCCGGGCGCACCGCCACCAGCACGAGGAGCCCGCGGCCGATGGACGCCACGAGTCGGTCCGCGACGGCGACTCGGGCCTCGGAGACCCGCTGCAGCAAGGCGATCAAAGGGTCTGGCGCGCGGCCGACTGACCGCACAGGGCGTGAAAGCCGCGCTCCGCGGCATGGCGGACTCGTTCCTTCTTGGGCTTGGACGCGGCCTTTTTAGCTCTGGTCTTGCGGCGGACGACCATCGGCGCATTCTCCCGGGTTGGCGGGAACTGCGCAACGCCGCTGCGCGCCGCGGCTTGATCGCGGCTCAACAATCGTTGACTAGCACAATCTCAAATGCAATGGCGACCACTTTATGAGGAATTCACGACCAGTTTGGTCATTTGTGTCCCACTTGACTCAGAAAATGGGACCGGTCGATCCACGAGCGGACTGATGGGGTTGGCGGTGCCAAAGGATTGATCGAAGCACCTCAGAATTGCCTATTTTCTCCATAAAGTGGGAGTGAACAGCACCAAAATGGTAAAAACCTCGAGCCGGCCGAGCAGCATCGCGGCCGAACACACCCAGGTCTGGAAGTCGGTCAAGACTCCGTAGTTGCTGGCCGGCCCCACCCGGCCCAGCCCCGGACCCGCATTGTTGATGCAGGCGAGAATGGAGGAGAGCGAGGTCATGAAATCGAGTCCGCTCCCGAGCTGCACGAACACCAGCGTTACCACGCTCATGAAGTAGAGGAACACGAACGCGAGCACCGCGAACACGACCCGGTTCGCAATCACGTTGCCGCCGACCTTGAGCGGACGCACCATGTTCGGGTGCACGAGCTGGTTGAGCTCCCGGTGCGCCTGCTTGGCGAGCACCAGCGTGCGGATCATCTTGATCCCCCCGCCCGTGGAGCCCGAGCTCGCGACGATGCAGCTCAGGAATATCATCCACATCGGCGCGAAGATCGGCCAGCGCGAATAGTCCTGCGTGTGCAGGCCGCTGTCGGTGGCGATCGAGACGACGTTGAAGGTCGCATGGCGTAACGCCGTCGGGAAGTCCTCGTACGCCCCTTTGACGAACAGGAACACCGCGATCCCGACGCAGCTCACCACGAGCACGCTCAGGATGGCCTTCGCCTCGGCGTCGCGAAAGTATGCGGTGAGGCCGCGCTCGCTCCACGCGAGGTAGTGCGTCGCGAAGTTGATGGCGGCGAGCACCTCGAAGACCGTCAGCACCATCTCGATCTTCAGGGAATTGAAATGACCGATGCTGGCGTCGTAGGTCGAAAATCCGCCGAGCGCGAGCGCCGAGAAGCCGTGGCAGACCGCGTCGAACCAATTCATGCCCGCTCCCTTCAAGGACGCAATGCACAGTACGGTCAAGCCCGCGTACACCGCCCACAAAAGCTTCGCGGTCTGCTCGATCCGGGGGGTGAGCTTCGCGTCCTTCATCGGACCGGGCATCTCGGCGCGGTAGATCTGCATGCCTCCGACGCCGAGCAACGGGAGGATGGCGACGGCGAGCACGATGATTCCCATGCCGCCGAGCCAGCTCAAGAGGTGCCGCCAGAGATTGATGGATCGCGGCAGGAACTCGAGCCCTGAGAGCACCGTGCCGCCGGTCGTGGTGAGGCCGGAAGCCGCCTCGAAGTAGCTCTGGGTGAAGTTGATCGGCAAGTAATGGAGCAGCGGCATGCCCGCGACCGCGGGCAGCGCAACCCAGGTCAGCGCGACCAGCATCAAGCCGTCGCGCGTCTTGAGCTCGCGCTTGTAGCGGCGCGTCGCGAGCCAGAGCAGCGCGCCGAGCACGAAGGTCGCGAAGCCCGAGATCACGAACGACCACAGCGCCGTCTCGAATTGCCAGATCGCCATGACCGAGGGCGCGAGCATGATCACCGCGAACACCATCATCACCATGGCGAACACGTGCGCGACCGGCAGCAACGTATCCTTCACAAAAAGGACGCTGAGCCTTGAAAGAGCTTTCCCACCGCTTCGACGTGCCGGCGGTCCGTGAGGAACAGGATCAAATGATCGTCGGGCTGCACGGTCGTATCGTGGTGGGCGATGATGACGTCCTCGCCGCGGACCACGGCGCCTAGCGTCGTGCCCTGAGGGAGCGCGATGTCCTCGATGCGGCGGCCGATGACCTTCGAGCTGTCGGCATCCCCATGCACCACCACTTCGATCGCCTCGGCGGCGCCGCGCCGCAACGAGTGCACCCGCACCACGTCGCCGCGCCGCACGTGCGCGAGGAGCGAGCCGATCGTGACGGTCTGCGGCGATATGGCGACATCAATGGAGCCGCTTTCGATGAGCTCCGCGTAGGAGGGCCTGTTGATGAGCGCCATCACCTTGCGGGCGCCGAGGCGCTTCGCGAGCATCGCCGACAGAATGTTCGCTTCCTCGGAATTGGTGAGCGCCGCGAACACATCCGCGCTGTCGATGTTCTCCTCGAGCAGCAGCTCCTCGTCGGCTGCATCGCCGTGCAGCACGGTGGTGCGGTTCAATAGCTCCGATACGCGGCGCGCGCGCTTCGAGTCACGCTCGATGAGCTTCACCTGGTTCTTGTCCTCGAGCTCGCTCGCGAGCCGGAATCCGATGTTGCCGCCGCCCGCGATGACGACGCGCCGCGCCGGTGCCTCCTCGCGCCGCATCTCCTTCATGACCACGCGGATGTCCTTGCGCGCCGCCAGGAAGAACACCTCGTCGCCGTCCTCGATGACCGTCTCGCCTTCGGGCTGGATGCTCTTGCCCGCACGGTAGATCGCCGCGACTCGCGCGTCCGCGCTCGGAATGTGCTCGCGCAGCGTGCGCAATGCCTGGCCCACCAGCGGGCCGCCCTGCAGCGCGCGGATGCCCACCAGCCGCACGCGCCCGTCGGCAAAGTCGAGCACCTGCAGAGCGCCCGGGTAGCGGATCAGACGGGCGACGTATTCGGTCACCAGCTGCTCCGGGCTCACCCACACGTCGACCGCCACGGCGTTCTCGCCGAACAGCGTCTCGCGCTCGGTATAGGCCGCTGAGCGCACTCGCGCGATCTTCTTCGGCGTGCGGTACAGCGTCCACGCGATGTGGCAGGCCAGCATGTTGACCTCGTCGCTGTTGGTGAGCGCGACCAGGACGTCGGTGCCGGCGATTCCCGCCGCTTCCAGGATTCGGGGATTGGCCGCGTTGCCGTTCACCGTGCGTATGTCGAGCCGATCTTGCAGGTCCCGCAGGATCTCCTCGTTCATATCGACGACGGTGACGTCGTTGGCCTCTTCCCGCGAGAGGTGATAAGCCGCGGTGCGGCCGACCTGCCCGGCGCCCAAAATGATGATTCTCACAGCGGCGCTAGTTTAGCAGAGGCACGGAGAGCTCCCGCGCCGCAATCGCCTCGAGAGCGGCTCAAACCACCTCGAGATTCGCGTAGGAGAGCATCAGCCACTTGGTGCCCTGCCGTTCGAAGTTCACCTGGATGCGAGCCTGCGGCCCGTTGCCCTCGAAATTGAGCACTACGCCATCGCCGAATTTCGCGTGCCGTACCCGGCTGCCGAGCCGCATCCCTAAGCTCGGTGCCTCCTCGAGATAGTCGCGCTTGGCGAACGCCGGGCGCGAGATCTTGAGCCGCGGCCGGATCTCCTCGATGAGCTCGGGCGGCAGCTCGTGAATGAATCGCGACGGCTGACCGTACTGATCCACCCCGTAGAGTCTGCGCTGCTCGGCATAAGTGATGTAAAGCTGGCGCATGGCGCGGGTCGCGCCGACGTAGCAGAGCCGCCGCTCCTCCTCGAGCGCCGCGAGATCCGCCGACGAGCGCTGGTGCGGAAACAAGCCGTCCTCCATGCCCGCCAGAAAGACCACGGGGAACTCCAAGCCCTTGGCCGAGTGCAGCGTCATCATCTGCACGCAGTCGGTATACGGGTCCGCTTGCCCCTCGCCCGACTCAAGCACGGCGTGCGCGAGGAACGACTCGAGCGGCTGCATGTCGGTCTCGCCCTCCGGCGAGAAACCGCGCGCGGCGCTCACCAGCTCGAGCAGGTTCTCCACGCGGCCCTCGCCGCGCTCGCCCTTCTCCTTCTTGTAGTGCTCGATGAGCCCGCTCGATTGGACCACGTGATCGACCTGCTCGTGCAGCTCGAGGCCGCGGATGTCTAGGGCGAGCTTGTCGACGGTCAGCATGAACGCTCTGAGAGCCGAACCGGCGCGCTGTGCGAGGCCCGTCTCGACGCAGTGCGCCGCGGCCATCCAGAGCGAGGTGCCCTCCGCGCGTGCGGTGTCGCGGACGAGATCCAGCGTCTTTGCGCCGATCCCGCGGGCCGGCAGATTCACCACCCGCTCGAAGGAGGTATCGTCGCCGCGGCTCGCGACCAGGCGCAGGTAGGCGAGCGCATCCTTGATCTCGGCGCGCTCGAAGAAGCGCAAGCCGCCGTACACGCGATAGGGCATGCGCGCGTTCAAGAACGCTTCCTCGAAGACCCGCGACTGCGCGTTGGAGCGGTACAGCACCGCGACCTCGCTGCGCGCGCCGCCCCGGTCCACCCACTCGCGGATGCGATTGACGACGAAGTCCGCTTCGTCGCGCTCGTTGAACGCGGCATACAGCTTGACGCGCTCGCCGTCCGCGCCGCTGGTCCACAACGTCTTGCCGAGGCGCCCTGCGTTGTGGGCGATGAGCGCGTTGGCGGCCTTCAGGATATTTCCCGTGGAGCGATAGTTTTGTTCGAGCTTGTAGAGCGCCGCCTGCGGGTAGTCGCGCCGGAATTGGTTCAAGTTCTCGACGCGCGCGCCTCGCCACCGGTATATCGATTGATCGTCATCGCCGACCGCGAACGGCAGGCCGGTCGGACCCGCGAGCAGCGTCAGCCACTTGTACTGGATGGCGTTGGTGTCCTGGAACTCGTCGACCAGCACGTGGCGAAAGCGCGTGCGATAGTGCTCAAGCAGCGCGGGGTTGTTCTGCCACAGCTCATAGGCGCGCAACAAGAGCTCCGCGAAATCCACGACACCGCCGCGCTGGCACGCTTCCTCGTAGGCCTGATAGATCTTGATCATCTGGCGGCGCGTCGGGTCGCCGTCGTCTTTCAGGTGTTTCGGCCGGTGCCCCTCGTCCTTCTGCGCGTTGATGAACCACAGGATCTCCCGCGGCACCCAGCGCGTCTCGTCGAGATCGAGCGCCTTCAG
>JBEKVP010000098.1:0-7684 GCA_049513935.1 Steroidobacteraceae bacterium | reverse complement strand
CTGAACGCCGCCACGCTCTCGGGCGTGGCGACGCCCGGAGTGGCGCAGGCCGATGCGCTCAGGTATCTCAGCGATCTCGCCGCGCGTACCTTGCCTTCCGGCTACTCCATCGACTTCGGCGGCCAGTCGCGCCAGTTCGTCCAGGAATCGACCGGCGTCATGGGAACGTTCGGCTTCGCCATCGTCATTGCCTTCCTCACGCTCGCTGCGCTCTATGAAAGCTTCCGCGATCCTCTGGTGATCCTCATCTCCGTGCCGCTGTCGATCGCCGGCGCCCTCATCTTCATTGCGCTCGGCGTTAACGGCGCCTCGCTCAACATCTATACCCAGGTAGGACTCGTGACGCTGATCGGCCTCATCAGCAAACACGGCATTCTGATCGTCGAAGTGGCCAACGAGCAGCAGCAGAGCGGCAAGTCGAAGCGCGACGCGATCGTTGCGGCAGCGGGGGTGCGGTTGCGGCCGATTTTGATGACCACTGCCGCCATGGTCCTCGGCGTCATTCCCCTGGTGTTCGCGCGCGGCGCGGGCGGCGCCTCCCGCTACGCGATCGGCTTGGTGGTCTCGACCGGCCTCGGCATCGGCACCTTATTCACGTTGTTCGTGGTGCCCGCGGTTTACGTGCTGATCGGCGCCACCCATTCACACGAGCCGGCGAGCGCAGCCGAGTGAGCAGCTACCGCGCCGGACGCCCCAGGACAGCCGGCGCGAAGTCCCCAATATAATTCATGGTCTTACATATGCGTTTGCATCTTATTTCTAGATAAGAGCCGATTTCGCCCCCCTCCCAGCCGCCGCAGCCTCGCGTCAAAACTTTGACAAAGTGCGCGTTGCGTTTTATCGAATGTCTTGTATATTCCGATTGCAGAGTATTGATTTAACAAGATTCCGAGGGACGATCTATCCTCGAAATTACTTTAAGTACTCGGATTTCGTGGGAGAAAACATGATCAGCGCGTGGGATAACTTGCACTCTGCAACGCTGGAACTGGTTCGTTCGACACCGATTAAGCAACGCCTGATCTGCGTCTATCGCCGCTACTTATCGACGCTCGCCGTCGAGCAGCTCCCGACCGAGGTACGCGGCACCTTCGCTCAAGTGATGCGCGCCTTCACGGACGTCCAGCCGCTGCGCGGCGAGGATGCCGTGGTTGCCTCGGTGCGCAAGATGTCCGCTCAGCAGGCCGACGATTGTGCGGCGCTCATCGTGGAGCTCTTCGGCGTGCTGTCGCGCGTTGAGTCGGCGCAGCGGCAAACCGCGCCGGTGGTGCAGCTGCGCAGCGTCGAGCGGCCGGAAGAGGAATTCGCGGTACCGGCGTTGATCGCCACCAACTGAAGAGCTCGTGCGCGATCACGCGCTCGCGGCTTGGACTCGGCGGCCCAACCTCGGCGGTCCCGCCCACGGCGCCCGGCCTACGCGGCCCGATCAATCCAATTTGAATTCGATCGTATCCCAGCGCGTGGACTCCTGATGCCGCGCCTGGCGCTTGAGCGCGTCAATCAGGCTGCGCTCGTTCCATGCGCTCACCTCGTCCGCCAGATCCTTGATCGCCTTGGCGAGCGGCTCCGTGGAGCCGAAATTCTCCATCGCGACAATGGGACGGTCCGCGGCCTTGGCGAACGCCATTTGAAACAGCACCATCTCGGGCGCAGCGCGGTACACGGCCGGCAAAGCGATCACCACTTCGCACGGCGCGATCTGCCGGCGTAAATCTTCCCGTTGGCTTTCCTTGTCGATCGGCCGCTTGGCCTGCGGCTGACTCGTATTGGTGTAGTAAAAAGTTCCCGGCGCCTCGAGATATTCGAACACGCGCGCGTAGTCGTCGTTCTCTTCCCACGAGTGAGTAACGAACAAGCGTATCGGGTTCACGCGGGTCGACATCCGCCTAGTCTATCGCGACGATGGTCATGCGCGAAGCATCCGGCGCCGATACAATGCCAGGGGTGCGTTTGATGATCTATAACATCCGGTATGCGACCGGCACCGGCCCCGCTTTTCATTTGCCGGTGCCCGGAGCCGGGTATTTGCGGTCGAGCCGGCAGGTTCTGTCGCAAATAACCGACTTCATCAAGCGTCAGGATCCGGACGTCGTGGGCCTCATCGAGGTCGACACCGGGTCGATCCGCACCGGGATGGTGAATCAAGCCGACTTCATCGCCCGCTCGCTCGGCCATTACTCCACGTTCGAGTGCAAGTACGGCCAATCCTCGGTCAACCAGCTGGTACCGATCGTGCGCAAGCAGGCGAACGCGTTTCTCGCGGCGCCGCGGGTGCGGGGCGAGCGGTTCCATTATTTCGATACCGGCATCAAGCGGCTCATCATCGAGCTCGAGCTCGACGACATCGCCATCTTCCTCGTGCACCTGTCCCTCAAGTTTCGCCACCGCCAGTACCAGCTGCGCTATCTGTACGATCTGATCCGGCGTACGAGCAAACCCGTGATCGTGGCCGGGGACTTCAACACGTACTGGGGCGACCACGAGATTTACTTGTTCATGCAGGCGGCCGGACTCGCGAACGCCAACGCGCGCGGTCTGCCCTCCTACCCTTCGAGCGCTCCGCGCAAGGAGCTCGACTTCATCTTGCACAGCGCGCAGATCGAAGTGAATCGATTCGAAATACCGGATATCCAGTTATCCGACCACCTTCCGCTGATTTGCGATTTCACGATCCACGAGTCCGCTCAAGTGGCTGCCTGACGACCCCATGGACGCCGCGAGCAGCTGGAAGCTGGAGGTCGACGCCGAGCGCATCGCCTGGCTGACCTGCGACATCCCCGGGGGCTCCACCAACGTATTGTCCGCCTCCGTCCTCAAGGAGCTCTCGGCCAAGCTGACCGAGATCGGCTCGCTCAAGCCCGTGGGCGTCGTGGTGCTCTCCGCCAAGACCAGCGGCTTCGTTGCCGGGGCCGATATCAAGGAATTCACGGCCCTGCGCACTCCCGAGGAGGCGTACGCGCTCATCCGCAGCGGTCAGCTCGTGCTCGACCAACTCGAGAATCTCCCCTGTCCGAGCGTGGCCGCGGTGCACGGCTTTGCGCTCGGCGGCGGTCTCGAGCTCGCGCTCGCGGCAAGCTACCGCGTCGGCGCCGACGATGCCCAGCTATCTCTCGGCCTGCCCGAGGTACAGCTCGGCATTCACCCGGGCTTCGGCGGCACGGTGCGCATGGTGAGGCTCGTCGGCGTGCGCCCGGCGCTCGACCTGATGCTCAAGGGCAAGCCCTGCAAGGGCGCACGCGCGCTCGAGATCGGCCTGCTCGATCAGCTCGTTGCGCCGGCCGAGCTCAAGGCGAGCGCGAAGCGGCTGCTGCAGAATCCGCCGCCGAAGCGCAGCGCACCGTTCGTCGAGAAGCTGCTCAACACCAAGGCCATGCGCCCGTTCATCGCGCGGCAGGCCGCTGCTGCGTTGCGCGGCAAGGTGCCGCGCGAGCACTACCCGGCGCCCTATGCCATCATCGATCTGTGGCTCAAGTACGGCGCCGTCGGCGCGGAGAGCTACGAGGCGGAGGCGCGCTCGATCGCGGCCCTCATGGTCTCGCCGACCTCGCGCAATCTGGTGCGGGTGTTTCTGCTGCAGAATCGGCTCAAAGGGCTGGGCGGCAAGGCCGCCGCGGATTTCAAGCGCCTCCATGTGATCGGCGCCGGGGTCATGGGGGGCGATATCGCGGCCTGGGCGGCGCTGCGCGGGATGACGGTCACCCTGCAGGACCGGAGCGATGAGTTGATCCAACCCGCGATCGGACGCGCACGAGCATTTTTCGACAAGCGCTTGAAGGATCCCAAGGCGGCGCAAGACGCGGCGGCGCGACTGCGGGCGGATGCGGCCGGCAGCGGTGCCGCGGAGGCCGACGTGGTGATCGAAGCCATCTTCGAGAACGCCGAGGCGAAGCGCGCGCTGTACGCCGAGCTCGAGCCGCGGCTCAAAACGGGTGCGGTCCTCGCCACCAATACCTCGAGCATCAAGATCGAAACGCTCGCCGAAAAGCTCAAGGATCCGGGGCGCCTGGTCGGCATTCATTTCTTCAATCCCGTCGCCCAGATGCAGCTCGTCGAGATCGTTCAGGGCGCTGGTACCCACGCCGAGGCTGTGCAGCGTGCGATCTGGTTCACGCGCAAGCTCGATCGTCTGCCGCTGCCGTGCAAGAGCGCCCCGGGATTCGTGGTAAACCGCATTCTGATGCCCTACATCAATGAAGCGCTGTTCGCTCTCGGCGAGGGGATCCCGGCGGCGACCATCGATGCGGCGGGCACCCGCTTCGGCATGCCCATGGGTCCGGTCGAGCTCGCCGACGTCGTCGGGCTGGATGTGGCCTTGCGCGTGGGCGGCGTCCTCGCCGAGGCGTTCGGACGACGCGTGCCCGAGATCCTCGTCAAGCAGGTCGAGCAAAAGAAGCTCGGCCGCAAGAGCGGCGAGGGATTTTACGTCTGGCGCGACGGCAAGGCGGTGCGCCCGCCGGGCCAGCACACCGACATCCCGCCCGATCTCGAAGACCGGCTGATCCTGCCGATGCTGAACGAGGCGGTGGCAACGCTGCGGGAAGGCGTGATCGCGGACGCGGATCTGCTCGACGCGGGCGCTATTTTTGCGACGGGCTTCGCGCCTTTCCGCGGGGGTCCGCTGCAATACGCGAAGGCGCGCGGCATCGGCGAGGTAACGAAGCGTCTCACGGAGCTCGCGCAGCGCCATGGCGAGCGCTTTCGCCCGGACGCCGGCTGGACTCGAATCGAATCCAGCTAGCGCCGTCGATGTGATGCATGCATGGACCGCGCCGCCGGCGCGTGTGTTAGCATTCCCAAGCCAAAACAGAGAGTTGTAGCCGAGGGCTTAGACTAGATCGATGGATGAGCGGCCGGTCGATATCGCGATACTCAAGAGCTTCTCTCCGCTCGACGGATTGAAGTCGGAAAACCTGTACGCGCTCGCCCGCAAGACTCAGATCCGCGAGCTGGACGCGGGCCGCGTGCTGTTCAAGGAAGGCGACACCGACAAGCGCACCTTCTACCTCGTGGCCGGCACCGTCGAGCTGCGCGCCGAGGATCGCATCATGGGCACCGTGCGCGCCGGCACACCCGAGGCCCGCGCGGCGCTCGCCCCCGGCCTGCCCCGCAAGTTCACGGCGCGCGCGGCCAACGATCTGTCGTACATCATGATCGACAGCGACCTGCTCGACGTGCTGTTGACCTGGGACCAGACCGGGCAGTACGAGGTCGCCGAGCTGCATGGCGACGGCCTCGACGTCACCGGCGATTGGATGACGACGCTCCTGCAGACCAAGGCGTTCCATCGCATCCCGCCCGCGAACATCCAGGCGATCTTCATGCGCATGCAGCGCATCAACTACCGCGAGCGCGACGTGGTGATCAAGCAAGGCACCGAGGGCGACTACTTTTACGTCGTGGTCTCCGGCAAATGTGTGGTGACCCGCGAGACCCCGCTCAACAAGGAAGGCATCAAGCTCGCCGAGCTCGGACCCGGCGACAGCTTCGGCGAGGAAGCGTTGATCGCCGAGGCGAAGCGCAACGCCACCGTGACGATGTCCACGGACGGCACGCTCATGCGCCTCGGCAAGAACGATTTCCAGACCTTGTTGAACGAGCCCTTGCTCCAGTGGGTCGCCCACGACAAAGCCAAGGAGATCGTCGCCGGCGGGGGCAAATGGCTCGACGTGCGCCTGCCGAGCGAGTTCCAGAATTTTCGCATCGAGGACGCGGTCAATATTCCGCTCTATTTCATCCGCTTGAAGCTCAACGCTCTCGACAAGAACACGCCTTACGTCGTGTGTTGCGACACCGGGCGTCGGAGCTCCGCCGCAGCTTATATCCTGAGCGAGCGCGGTTTCGAGGCCTACGTGCTGAAAGGCGGCCTCGCCGCAACCGAAGCGGCGCGCACACGCCGATAGCATGCCCAAGGCAATGGCGAATCTGCCGCCAAAGCCGCGGCTGCCGAAGGAACCGGACCCCAAGATGCTCCGCACGTTCGGCCCGCGGCCGTCCTTCGAGGATCTCACGCCGCCCGATCCGTCAGCCTCGATCGCCTCCCCGTCGCCGAGCGCCTACCGGCGAGACAACCCCGACAATCCTCCGCCGGCCGACTACAAACCGCCCTCGATGCTGGCCGAGCACAAGGGCCTCGCGATTCTTTTCGTCGCCGTGTGCATCGCTTTCGCGTTGTATTGCTGGAGGGCGCCGCACGCACCGAGCGCCCTGACCGCCGCGCCGAGCACGCCGGCGGCACCGCCCGCATCGAGCGCCGCCGCTTCGGCACCCGAGCGGCAAACGCCTGCGCGACAGACGCCCGCGCCGAATGCCGCGCCGGCGGCGGTGCAGCCGAAGCACCCCATCTACGTAGAAACGGTGCCCGAGACCTAAGAGCCGCTTGGGCCCGAGGTCACATGGTGTGGGTCGGCTTGTCCCCGCCGAGCGCGCCGGCCAGGTAGTTCTCGATCTTCTTTTGCGTGTTGCCGCGGTCCTGGTCGCTGAACTGCACGCCGATGCCCGCGGTGCGCTTGCCTTGCGCACCCTTCGGCGTCATCCAGATCACGCGGCCCGCGACCGGGAGCTTCTCTTCCTCGCCCATCAGATTGAGCAGCATGAAGACTTCGTCGCCCAGGCGGTAGTTGCTGTTGGTCGGGATGAAAAGCCCGCCGTTCTTCACGAAAGGCATGTAGGCGAGATAGAGCGCACTCTTGTCCTTGATCGTGAGGGTCAGCAAACCGGGTTTGTTACTTGGACTTCTCAATGCCTGCCTTACACAATGATGACCTTAAATGCCCCGACTACTTCCCCAGGGCCGCCCGACCGTCGAGCAACAGACTCTCGAGCGCGAGTTGCTGATTCAACCCGGTCGAAGCGAGACGTCGCAGTTCCCGGGAAGAGTCCAGGAGCTCGAACAGGGGCCTTATCTTGGCCTTAAGTAAAGCGGCAGGCAAGCGGACGGGTTCCGCACTTTGAAGCGAATTGACGCTCCCCAAGTCCGCTTGTACGCGTCGTGTGATCCAGTTCTCAAGCCAGAGGAGCTTGCGCTGCCAATCCGACTTCGCCCACGCATCGGCAAGTGAGGTGATGTCGACCGAGTCGGCGGCCAACCGCTTCAACGCCTCGCGCATTTCCCGATCGAGCTGTGCAATGTCCTCTTGAGGCAGGTCCAGTGCGAGGAGCGGCGCGCCCCCGGCGAGTTCGAGCGCCGCATCCCACGATGTAACATTCGGCGCGCGCGCCTCGAGCCAGGCGAGCGCTTCCGTCCGCGCGGGTGCGCGCAGGCTCACCCTCTGGCAACGGCTCGCGACGGTCGCGGGCAATCGGTGGCTCGGCTTGGCGATGAGGATGAGCACCGTGTCGCCGGCGGGCTCCTCCAGTGTCTTCAAGAACGCGTTGGCGCTGTTCGCGTTCATCGCTTCGGCACCCTCGACGACCGCGACCTTGAAGCCGCCCCGATAGCTCGACAGCGAGAGCGCGTCGATCAGCTCGCGGATCTGATCGACCTTGATCTGTTGCGCATCCTCGAGCAGACGCACGAGGTAAGAGTCCGGATGATTGTCCGCGCGCAGAAGCACGCAGGACGGACACACGCCGCAGGGCGCGCCGCTTTGCGACTCGCACAGCGCCAAGGCGGTGATCCAACTCGCGAGCTGTTCGGCACCGAGGCCCGCGGGGCTTATGAGAAGCAGCGCCGGCGGCAGCCGGC
>JBEKVP010000097.1:0-7727 GCA_049513935.1 Steroidobacteraceae bacterium | reverse complement strand
TGCCGGCGCTGCCGGCGGGCGCGAAGGCCGCGGTCTTCGTGGTGCTGCACCTGCCGCGCGATCGCCCGAGCTTGCTGGTGGAGGTGTTCTCGCACAAATGCGCGCTCGCGGTGAGCGAGGCCGCGGACAAGGAGCCGGTGGCTCCCGGGACCGTCTATTTCGCACCGCCCAACTATCATTTGTTGATCGATCGGGGGCCGCAATTGGCGCTGTCCGCCGACGAACCGGTCCACCACTCCCGTCCTTCCATCGACGTATTGTTCGAATCAGCCGCGGAGGTTTACCGCGACCGCCTGCTCGGCGTGATTCTCACCGGCGCCAACGAGGACGGCGCCGCGGGTCTCGCAGCGGTGCACGATGCGGGCGGGGTCACGGTGATTCAGGAGCCGCGGAGCGCGCAGTCCTCGCACATGGTGCTGTCGGCTCTCCAGCGTCAGTCCCCGGACCTGGTGCTCCCGCTCCCGAAGATCGCCGAGCTCTTCGGGAGCTTGGCGCTTTGCGCGTCGCCCTTGCGGACGGCGTGACGATGGAGGAGCGCACGTTGCCGGCGATCAAGTGCTTGCTGGTGGATGATCTCGAGGAGAACCTGCTCGCGCTATCCGCGCTTCTGCAGGGGGACGATGTCGAGATCCTGACCGCCCGCTCGGGATTCGAGGCCTTGGAGCTATTGCTGGCGCACGAATTCGCGCTCGCGTTTCTCGACGTGCAGATGCCCGAAATGGACGGATTCGAGCTGGCGGAGCTGATGCGCGGCAGCGAGCGGACCCGGCACATCCCCATCATTTTCGTGACGGCCGGAGCGCGCGAGCAGCAGCGCGTGTTCAAGGGATACGAATCCGGCGGCGTTGATTTCATCTACAAACCGATCGAGCCGCACATCCTCAAGAACAAGGCCGACGTGTTCTTTCAGCTGCAGCGCCAGCGACTCGAGCTCGCCCAGGAGCTGCAAGACCGTACCGAGACGCTGCGCTTGAATGAGATGTTCAGCGCCCTTCTGGCCCACGACTTGCGCAATCCCCTGAGTGCGATTCTCGCCTCGGCGCAGCTCCTCCATCGCCGCTCCGCCGAAGGCCACACTCAGGAAGCGGCGGCCCGTATCGCCGCGAGCGGCAAGCACATGAGCCGCTTGATCGAGGACATGCTCGATCTCGCGCGTGCGCGGCTCGCCGGCGGCATCGTGGTGAAACGCGAGCCGGCCGATCTCAAGGCGCTGGTCGAAAGGGTGGTGCGCGAGCATCAAGCGGCGGCGCCGGGCAGGGTCATCGAGCCGGATTACGCCGGCGACTGCTCCGGGCGGTGGGACGCCGAGCGCATCGCTCAGGTGGCAGGGAACCTCATCGGCAACGCCTTGAAGCACGGCGATCCCGACGCGCCCGTCAGGATCCGTTTGGATGGGTCGGCTCGGAATGAGGTTGTCTTGACCGTCTCCAACGGAGGAACGATCCCCGCCGAGCTCGTGGACCATCTGTTCGATCCGTTTCGCGGTGCAAAACGACCCGCCGGACGCAGCGAAGGCTTGGGTCTCGGTCTATATATAGTCTATCAAATCGTCAAGGCCCACGGCGGGAGCGTCGAGGTGACGACCGGCGGCGACAGGCAGACTTCATTCCGCGTGGCCGTGCCGCGTGCGCCTTGACGGGCGCGCCGCGGCAGGAGCAAATTTACTACCTAAGACGTCCGGAATTTGTCGGACGTGTCCGACAAACTATGCGAGAGTCGGCCGATCCTGAGGTCCGGCCTTCGGTGAGACACTCACATGTCCAACCAGCGTTCCAAGCAAGCAGCAATGGGCAATTCGGCGTATTCGGATCCCCTGGGCGGGCGCAGCCCGCTGACCCGAGAGATGGACGGCGCGGACACAGGGGCTTCGGTGAACGGCGCTGCGACGGCGGGAGTCCGCATCGCGTATTGCGGCGAGGAATTGGCAGCCGAGCTTCTCGGCAAGGTCTTCGCGGGGCTGCCGGGTGCCATCGCGGTACGGCTCTGGAGCGGCCCCAAGTTCATGGTGGGTGCGGAGGCGAGCGAGGCCTCGAGCGCACGCGGTGAGCCGCGCTTCACCTTGGCGTTCCGCAACCCGCGAGCCGTGTGCGCACTCATTCTGGGCCGCGATCCGTTGCGGCTGGTGGAGGCCTACTTCCGCGGCGACGTCGACATCGAAGGAGATCTGTTCGCGGCGCTTTGCCTCAAAGACCATCTCGAGTCCATGAAGGTCCCGCTGCGCGACGGCCTGAAATCGGTGCTCATGGCGCTCAAATTGCGATCGCTCAATCGACAGGCGGCGGAAGCCGCGCGCAACTCCGCTCCCTCGCACGGCCCGGAGGTGAGATCGCATTCGAAAAACGAGAATCGGGACGCCATCCAATTTCACTACGACGTGTCGAACGAGTTCTATCGGCTCTGGCTGGACCGAGCGATGGTCTATTCGTGCGGCTACTTCGAGCGCCCCGACGTCAGCATCGACGATGCGCAGCAAGCCAAGCTCGAGCACATCTGCAGGAAGTTGCTGCTGCGCCCAGGCGAGCGGTTTCTCGACATCGGTTGCGGTTGGGGTGCGCTGGTCATCTACGCCGCGCAGCACTACGACGTGCATGCTCACGGGATCACCTTGAGCCAGAAGCAGCTCGACGTCGCGCGCCGGCGCATCGCGGATGCGGGGCTGGAGGATCGCGTGACCGTCGAGCTCAGAGATTATCGCGACCTGCCGGGGCACGAGACTTACGACAAGGTGGCGAGCGTCGGCATGTTCGAGCACGTCGGCCTTGCGAACCTGCCGCTGTACTTTTCCACCGTACACCGGGTGCTCAAGCCCACGGGATTGTTCTTGAACCACGGTATCACGCACGAGTCAGCCGGATGGGAGGACAACCCATCGACGCGGTTCATCAATCGCTACGTGTTCCCGGACGGCGAGCTCGACAGCATCAGCAGCATTCAGGGCTACATGGAGCGTGCCCGCTTCGAGATCGCGGACGTCGAGGCGCTGCGGTCGCATTATGCATTGACCCTGCGCGCCTGGGTGCAGCGGCTCGAGCGCCGCCATGAACGCGCACTCGAGTATGTCAGCGAGGCGACGTATCGGGTGTGGCGGCTGTACATGGCGGCCTCCGCCCTCGAATTCGAATCGGGGCACATCGGAATCTACCAGGTATTGGCGAGTAAACGCGGTCCCTATCACGCACGACTGCCGCTGACGCGGCGGCATCTGTACGAGGAAGAGACCGCGGTGTCCTAGAAGGCGCGCATTGTGCAAGACCGAATCGCGCGTCCGCCCTTCAATCCGCTGCGCTTCAGCCTACCGTTCGATCCCCCGCAGCGTGAGCGGCACACGCCGGAGGACCGGCAGAGCATGATTGCGAAAGCCGCGTATCTGCGCGCAGAGCGGCGCAATTTCGCGCCGGGCCACGAATTGGAGGATTGGCTCGCCGCCGAAGCCGAGGTCGACCGTCAACTCGGGAAACAACGCCTGCGGGGCTAGCCGATCTTCCGCGAGTCAGGCGGCGGAGAGATCCGTGATCAGTGAGTCGATTTGACCCGCCTCGAACGGCTTGACGATGGTGCGCACGTTCGGTCCCAGATTTTGCACCACCGAGGTCAGCGCATAACCGGACGCGATGATGATCGGAGCGCTCGGTTTCAGGGTGAGGATGTTTCGCGCCAGGTCGAGTCCCGACATCACCGGCAGGCTGACGTCGGTGATGACGATGTCGAAAGGATCGGCCTCGAAGGCTTTCAACGCCTCCTCCGCCGTGCCGAGCGCGACGACCTGGCGCTCCTCTTGAGAGAGCAGCTCGGAGGTCACCTCCCGAACCAACGGATTGTCCTCGACATACAGTATGCGAAGCGCCATCGCGGGCCACTTTAGCCATACGCTCGCGTTGCGCTCCGTAAGCAGGCGGCGCTTTTGCGAGTAGGGCATCTCCTACCGACCGGCTGATCGCGGATCGGCTAAGGGATTCTTTGAATCAGCCAAATCCCGGGCTTGCCGCGCGGGCTCAATCCCAGACTCAACATGGCGGAGCGCGTCTGCCACAAGCGAGCGATCGGCAAGCCTTCCCGGTGAAACCGACGCGCCAACTCTTCGGCCCGGCTGGTGATCTTCACGGCGCCATCCGCGCCGCCGAGCGAGGGCAGTTGATCCTCAATCGATTCGCTCTTCGGCGCACGCCGCGCGGAGGGGAAAGGCACGGGGCCGGTGGCGGAATCCGCCGGCGCGGAATCCGATACGGCCGCACGGGCCCCCGCGAAGTCCGTCGGCGCCCGCAAGTCGAGTCGTCTCGAGCGGTTGGCGTCGTCCGTGGTGCGCATCAGGATGCCTGGCCGCGCCGCAGGCGGGGACGCCTCGGCGATCCCCGCCCCCACCGCGAGCGCCGCCCCAACGGCGAGTGCCGCGGCGATCCCGTGAGGTGTTTTTGCGACGCTCTTCATGCAGACAGTTCACCACTCTATCCGCAGGTGTTGTATTCGAAGTCTTCAGATAGGGACTGTAGGAGCCATCCGAACGGCTGTCCGTCGCCTCGGCGGCCCGGCGCGTCGGACTACGGCTCATCGCACCGTCGGAGAGGAACCACGTTTCGGTGTCAGGGCCGCGAGGGCATCATACAAGTTGTCGTCGGGATGTTGCTCGCAACGCTTTTGCAGCGCGGCCGCGAAACTCGTCACGCCAGCCGGGTCGAAGAGGTGGCTGCCGGATTGGCCGACGGAGAAACCGAAGAGCCACATCATGATGGTGTTCGCGCTCTCCGGATCGGACTGCGCCGACTGCTGGTGGCGCGCTTCCCAGGTGGCGCAGTTGAGCGAGGTCAGATCCATCGGCTTGTCGCGCTTCGGCGTGACGGACGTCAGGGCCTCGAGCAGGCTCGTGCTCGGACTGTTCTTGCACACCGCGTCGAGCGCGAAACCGAACGAGGTGAGCGCGTCGCCGTACATGACGTGCCCGCCGGCTTTCGCCACCGAGAAGCCGAACAGCCACATCACGGTGTCGATCGCATCGAGATGCGACGCTCCGCCCTGCGCCGCATCGGGCGAGCCGATGATCTCGTTCTCGTACTTGTCGCAGCTCAGGGTCGCGAGATTGACCTCCGCCGCGCGCGCGGCGAGCGGCGCCAGGCAGGCGAGGAGCGGGGACAGGCAGGCGAGGAGCCGCGCCGCGCCGGCGGGCTTGGGTCGGAAGGCTCGCTTCACGGCCGGTAGGAGGGCAAGAGATCGCGCACCAGGGGCGCAAAATACCCGGATCGGACCCAGCCTTTGGCCGCGTCGATGTCGGGTGCGAAATAGCGGTCCGAGGCGTAGTGCGATACCTCGCCGCGGATGTGCGCATGAACTTTCTCGAGCGGGGTCGAGGAGCGCGCCGGCCGGTGAAAGTCGATGCCCTGCGCGGCCGCGAGCAATTCGATGCCCACGACGCCGGCGGCGTTCTCGACCATGGGGCCGAGGCGGCGAGCGGCGTGAGTGGCCATGCTGACGTGATCTTCCTGGTTCGCTGAGGTCGGAATGGAGTCCACGCTGCAGGGAAATGCCATTGCCTTATTCTCGGATACCAGAGCGGCGGCCGTCACCTGGGCCATCATGAAGCCCGAGTTGACCCCGCTGTTCTCGACCAGAAACGGCGGCAGACCGCTCATCTTCGGATCAACCAGCACCGCCATGCGCCGCTCCGACAGGTTGCCGATCTCGCAGATGGCGAGCGCCAGCGTGTCCGCGGCAAAAGCGACCGGCTCGGCGTGGAAATTGCCGCCGGAGAGGGCGTCGCCTTGCTCGACGAACAGCAGGGGGTTATCGGTGACGGCGTTCGCCTCGACGGCGAGCGTGGCGGCGCAGTGGTGAATGAGATCGATGCATGCCCCCATGACCTGAGGCTGGCAGCGGAACGAGTACGGATCCTGCACGCGCGAGCAGTCGAGGTGTGAGGCGCGAATCTCGCTCCCCGCGATCAGCCTCCGGTATGCTCCCGCCACGGCGATCTGGCCCGGTTGACCGCGCGCTTGATGGATGCGGTCATCGAAGGGCGCATCGCTGGCTTTGAGCGCATCGACCGACATTGCGCCGCCGACGATGCCGGCCGCGAGCACGTCCTCCGCGCCGAACAATCCCGCCAGGGCGAGGGCGGTCGACACCTGCGTTCCGTTGATGAGCGCCAAACCTTCCTTCGCACCCAGCTTCGCGGGCGCAAGACCGGCGCGGGCCAAACCCTCCTCGGCCGCGAGAATGGCGCCGCCGACGCGGACCCGGCCGATGCCGAGCAACGCCGCGCTCAAGTGTGCGAGCGGTGCCAGGTCGCCCGAGGCGCCTACCGACCCCTGAGAAGGGATCAAGGGATACACCTCGTGCTCGAGGAGTGCGAGCAGCGCTCCGATCAGACTTTCGGAAACGCCGGAGTAACCGCGAGCCAGCGCATTGACCTTGAGCGCGAGGATCAACCGCACCACCGGATCGGGGAGCGGCTCGCCCACGCCCGCGGCATGGGACAGCAACAGATTTCTCTGCAACAGGGCGAGTTGCTCCGTCGGGATGCGCGTTTGCGCCAGCAGCCCGAAGCCGGTGTTGATGCCGTACGCCGCATCTCCGGCGCGGACGATCTTATCGACCAGCGCAGCCGCGGCCGCAATGCGGGCGCGGTCCTCGGCACCGAGACGCAGGGCCGCGGGCCCCTGGAAGATCCGCCGCAGGAGCGGCAGGGTGAAGTGTCCGGCGCGTACCGAGAGCTTGTCGGTCACTGTTACTTCGAGCCGATCATGGGCAGATCCAGGCCTTGCTCGCGCGCGCAGTCAATGGCGATCCGATATCCAGCATCGGCGTGGCGCATGACGCCCGTGCCCGGATCGTTCCACAGGACACGCCGTATTCGCCGGCCCGCCGCCTCCGTACCGTCGCACACGATGACGACCCCGGCGTGTTGCGAGAACCCCATGCCGACACCGCCGCCATGGTGAATCGAGACCCAGGTGGCGCCGCTCGCCGTATTGAGGAGCGCATTCAGCAACGGCCAGTCCGAGACGGCGTCGGATCCATCCTGCATCGCCTCGGTCTCGCGATTCGGACTCGCCACCGACCCCGAGTCGAGGTGATCGCGGCCGATGACGACCGGCGCCGACAACTCTCCGTCGGCGACCATTTGATTGAAGGCGAGCCCGAGCCGATGACGCTGACCGAGGCCGACCCAGCAGATGCGTGCCGGGAGCCCCTGGAACTTAATCCGCGAGCGCGCCATCTCGAGCCAGTGATGCAAGTGCGGGTCGTCGGGAATCAGCTCTCTCACCTTCGCATCGGTCTTGTAGATGTCCTCGGGGTCGCCGGACAGCGCCGCCCAGCGGAACGGTCCGATGCCGCGGCAGAACAGCGGGCGGATGTACTCGGGCACGAACCCCGGTATGTCGAAGGCGCCGGAGACCCCTTCGTCCTTGGCGACTTGCCGCAGGTTGTTGCCGTAGTCGAATACCGGCAGGCCCTGGGCCTTGAAGCTGAGCAAGTGCTCGACGTGCTTCGCCATGGAGCGCTTGGCGGCGGCGCTCGTGCCTTGGGGATCGGTTTCGCGGCGCTCGTCCCATTGCTCGACCGTCCACCCTTGAGGCAGGTATCCATTGACCGGGTCGTGTGCCGAGGTCTGATCGGTGAGTGCATCGGGACGAATGCCGCGCGCGCGCAGCGCGTCGAGCACGTCCACGATATTGCCCTTGAGCCCCACCGAGATCGCTTGCGCTTTTTGCTTCGCTCCGTCGAGCATCGCGAGC
>JBEKVP010000096.1:0-7737 GCA_049513935.1 Steroidobacteraceae bacterium | reverse complement strand
CTCGGGGCGTCGAGCTCAAGCAGTTGACCCAGCTGCTGCACGGCGATCTCGATTGGATCACGCTGAAAGCGCTCGAGCGGGAGCGCTCGCGCCGTTACGGCACGCCGTCCGAGCTCGCAGACGACTTGAGACGCTACTTACGCGACGAGCCTGTCGTGGCGCGGCCGGCGAGCGCCGGGTACCGGCTGCAGAAATACGCGCGCCGGCATCGCGTCGCGGTCGGCGTCGCGGCCGGATTGGTCGTGCTGCTGACGGCGTTCACCGTTCTGCAGGGGCTCGAGCTGCGCCGCACCACGCTCGAGCGCGACCGCGCCAATCAGGAGCGGGATCGCGCCAATCACGAGCGCGATCGGGCGACGCGCATCACCGACTTCATGACCAGCATGTTCAAGGTGCCCGATCCGAGCGAGGCGCGCGGCAATGCCGTGACCGCGCGGGAGATCTTGGACAAGGCGTCCGCGGAAATGGATGCGGGCCTCTCACAGGACGCCGAGGTGCGCTCGCAAATGCTCGGCGTCATGGCGAGCACGTACGTCAATCTCGGGCTCTACGGGCGCGCGCACGGCCTCGCCACGCGCGCCCTCGAGGCCCGCGAGCATCTATACGGTTCCGAGAACCCCAAGACCTTGGAGGCAATGTCGCAGCTCGGGTGGATATTCGACCGCGAAGGCCACGACGCGGATGCGGAAAGCCTCGAGCGCGGCGCGCTCGAGCGCGCGCGCCGCGTGCTGGGGCCCGAGGCTCCACTCACGCTGGAGACCATGGATCACTTGGTGGTGATCGAGGAAGAGGAGGGTCGTAACAGCGAAGCGGAGCAGCTCGCGCAGCAGGTGATGGAGACCGCGGCGCGAACCTTGGGCCCGGAGCACGACACGACGCTGTCCGCAACCAATCACTTTGCGCGCGCGCTTTGGTATCAAGCACGTTATGCGGAAGCCGAACAGCAGTTCCGCAAGCTCTTGGAGATCGACCGGCGGGTTCTCGGTCCCGATCATCCGCAAACACTCTCGGCGCTCGTCAACGTCGGGCTCGCCGTCTACGCGCAGCGGCGTCTGCAGGAGGCCGAGGCGCTTTACCGCGAAGTGCTGTCGGCACAAAGGCGCGTCCTGGGACCCGAGCATCAATATACGGTGCTGACGATGGGCAACCTCGCGAATTTGCTCACCGACGAGGGACGCTTTGCCGAGGGCGAGAAGATGAATCGGGAGGTGCTGGCGATCCGCCTGCGCACGCTCGGAGCCGAGCACCCCGAGACCTTGAAGGCCCAGGCGAACTTGGCCAATACGCTGCTGAGCGAAGGCCATGTTCAAGAGGCGGACCGCCTGCAGCGCGACATGCTCGCGGTGCAGACGCGCGTGCTCGGCCCGCAAAACCCGACCACTCTCATTGCGCAGTCGAACCTCGCGTCAATCCTGCTGCGCGAGCACCGTTACCGCGAAGCGGAGAGGATCGCTTCGGACACGCTGAGCGCGCAGCAGCGGATCCTGGGAGACGGACACTCCGACACGCTCGATACCTTGCGCACCTTGGGTAAGACGATGGCGTACACCCGCCGCTATGCCGAGGCACGCGACCTGTTCCTGGCCGCCACCGAAAGGCTCGACAAGTCGCAAAGTACCGGCGCGGATCAGGAGAGCCGTTGGACTGCCTGGTACAACTTCGCGTGCGTCGCGGCCGCTGCGCACCGCACGGACGATGCGCTGCGCTACTTGCGCGAGGCGATCAGTCGCGGCTATCGCGACGTCGATGGGCTGCTGGCCGACGACGATCTGCGGGAGTTGCGGCGCAATACACAATTCATCGGGCTGGTCGGCACGCTGAAGACGCCACTGAAACAGGGGACATGAGGCGTTTCACATCCGGATTACGCATCTAGGGTGAAAGGAGAGCTCCATGAAAAGATTCCTAGTTTCGTCGGCCGTCGGTTTGTACGCATTCCTCGCGGGATGGAGCGTGACATCGGCTGCCGAAGTGCCCGGTGCGTCGGCCAGTTCGGCACCCGCCCTTGCGGCCTACGGCGACCGTCTGGTCATTGCCTGGGCCGGCGACGTAGGCAACGGGGCGCACCACGTGTGGTACGGCCTGTTCGACGGCGAGGTCTTTACCCCGGAGGCCGATATCCCGGGCGCGCTCACCACCACGGCGCCCGCGGTGGCGGCTGTCGGCAAAGTGCTGTACGTCGCGACGACGACGACGGGCGACAAGATCTACCTTTACAGCTCCACCGGCGCGGGTTTTGGGGCAACCGGCACGCCGCTCTGCGACGCGGAGACCTGCGCGCGCACTCGAGCGGCGCCCGCCCTCGTGTCGGACGGCGGTACGCTGTTCGCTGCGTGGACCACGCCTGACGGCGCGATCATGACGGCTTCGCGCTCGAGCGGCGGCTGGGTCATTGATCCCACACCGGTCCCGAATGCGCTGACGAGCCCGGCCACAGGCCCGACGCTCACCGTGTATCAGAGCCGGTTGCGCCTTGCCTGGGTCACGCCCTCGGGCGAGTCGGTCGGCGTGTCGACCGGGACCCTCGTACCTTCGGCCTCTGCGCTCTCGCAGCCGAGCATCGCCTGGTCGGCGCCGATCGAGATAGCGGCGCAGACCAAAGTGGCGCCCTCGCTCGGCGTGTTCACCGTGGGCGACTCGACCCCCGGTGCGGCCAGCGAGCTGGTCGAATCGCTCTTCCTGGCGTGGACCAACGTCAACTCGACGGTCGAATTTGCCCGCTTCAATTCGCTCACCGGAAAGTGGGCGCCGTCCGCCTCTCCCTCTCCGGTGCCGCCGGGAAACTTCACGGTTCAGGCGCCGGCGCTCGCGAGCTTTACTTACCAGACACCCAACAAAGAGTGCCTACGCGCGGACGTGGTGGGCATAACGGGAAAGAAGCCGTCGCACCCAGTCGAGCCCTTCGCGAAGCCGATCGGGATCGTTTGTCCCTGAGATAGGCACGCATTGCCTCGGGGCTCAGCATCGCGCACGGCAGGGAGCCGAATCCGCCGGTGTTCGAGCTCCGCACCGCTCACCCGAGCCCCGGCGCGCTCTTGTGCCAGTCGCTCGCCGCCTCGTAAGCGCGCGCGACTGCGAGGATGCGCTGCTCCTGCCAGGGCGGGCCGGCGATCTGCAAACCGACGGGCAAGCCTTCCCGGGTCATCCCGCACGGCACGGTGAGGGTCGGTATGCCGAACATGTTGAAGGGCCGCGTGTTGCGCAGGATGGAGGCGCCTTCGAGCGCGAGCACGTCCTCGAAGGTCGCAGGGTAGTCCGAAACCTTGGGGGCGGGAACCGGAGCGGTCGGCGAGATCAGCACGTCGACCGCGGTAAACAGGTTCGCGATGCTTCGGCGCATCGCGGCGAGATCGCGCCGCGCGGCGATGTAGGTCGGGGCGTCGATACGCGAGCCGAGCTCGAGCTTCTTGCGGGTCTCGGGGAGATAGAGCTCAGGCGTTGCGGCGAGGTGCGCGGCGTGTTGGGCAAAGGCCTCGGCTCTGAATACGGTTCGATCCGTGCTCACTTCGAGCGCGACCTCGCGGGTCTGTGCGCCGAGCGACTCAAGCAGCGCGAGCGCGCGGTCGAGGGCGGCCTCAACCTCGCTGTCGAGGCCCGTGAAGAAGAACTCGCGCAACACCCCGATGCGCGTGCGGCCGAGGTCGATGGGGTACGGCTCGACGTCGATCGGCATGTCCTCGCTCGTGATATCCGCGGCGTCGTATCCCGCGATCGCCTCGAGGAGCAGAGCGCAGTCGCCGACGGTGCGTGCCAAGGGACCCACATGATCGAGCGAGGGGGCGAGCGGTATCACGCCGCGGGTGCTCACGCGTCCGTGCGTAGCCTTGAGTCCGACCACACCGCAAAACGCCGCCGGCTGCCGGATCGACCCGCCCGTGTCGGTGCCGAGCGATCCGTAGCACAGTCCGGCGGCCACGGCCGCGGCCGATCCGCCGGATGAGCCGCCCGCGATGCATTCGAGGCGCCAAGGATTTCGCGTCGGACCGAAGTGGCTTGGCACACTGGTCCCGCCGTAGGCGAACTCTTGCATGTTGAGCTTGCCGAGCAGCACCGCGCCCGCGCGCCGCAAGCGCTCGACCACCGCCGCATCGCGCTCCGGCACCCGATTCTCGAACACGGCCGACGCGGCGGTGGTCGTCGTGCCGGCGGTATCGATCATGTCCTTGAGCGCGATGGGAATGCCGTGCAGCGGTCCGCGCCACTCGCCGCGTAGCACTTCGAATTCAGCCCTCTTCGCTTGCTCGAGCGCGGCGGCGCCGGTCACCGAGATGAAGGCGTTCAGCGACGGGTTGAGAGCCTCGATGCGGCCGAGGCAGGCTCGAACCAGCTCGACCGGCGAGACCTCTTTCGATCTGACGAGCGCCGCCGCGCGCTCGACGCTCAGCAAGGCCAGCTCGCGTTGGGATGCGGGATTCACCAGGCGGCCGCTTGACCGTCTTTGCGAAAATCCGAGGCGCCGCGGTAGTAAGTATCCTTGCCGCGCGGGATCACCATGATCGCCTGGACGCCGCCGAGATCCGATCCGTTCACGGATCTCACCGTGTGCCCCATCGCGGCGAGTCGCGCGCCGACCAGCTCGTAGAGCGGCGCCTCGAGGTCGAGCGTGTTCGCAATCTCGTGGTGGCGGAACCGCGCCATGTCCGCGGCGGCCTGAATATTGGCGTTGAGATCGAGCACGCTCACCAGGTACTGGGCGTGTCCCTGGGCTTGCATGTCCCCGCCCATGAGCGTCACCGTCATGAGCGGCTTGTCGTCGCGCAGGACGAACCCCGCCGAAAGGGTGTTGAAGGGCCGCTTGCCGGGCGCGATGACATTGGGGCTCTTGGGATCGAGTGTGAAAAGCGCGCCGCGATTGTGCAGGACGAACCCATAGCCCGGTACGGTGATGCCGGATCCGAACTCGGCGTAGTTGCTGTTGACCCAAGACACCATGTTGCCCTCGCTGTCGGCCGTCGACAGGACGACCGTGTCGCCGGGCATCTGAAAATCGGCGGGCGGAGCGGGGACGGAGGCATGCCGCGGATCCACGCGGCCGCAGAGCGACTCGGCATAGGCGTCGGACAGCAATCGGTCGAGCGGCACCTTGGCGAATCGCGGATCGGCGTCATAGGCGAACAGATCGATGAAGGCGAGTTTCTTCGCCTCGACCAGCAGGTGCCAGTATTCGGGATTCGCCGGACCCAGAGAGGCGAGCGTCGCGCCCGGAACCCAGTGCGGCACGCAGGCCTGAAGGATATTGAGGATCTCGTTCGCCGCCCATGCCTGCGACGGGGCAGGCAGCTCGATGATCTCGTGGCCGTGGTAGCGGGAGCGGGCGGGCTCGACCCACTCGCCGTGGTACTCGGCGAGATCCTCGAGCGTCATGGTCCCGCCCAGCGCCTTCGATTTGGCGACGATGGCCTTCGCGATCTCGCCGCGATAGAACACGTCGGCGCCTTGGCTCTCGAGCAGCCGCAAGGTGCGCGCGAGGTCGGGGTTCTTGAACAGCTGTCCCGCCTTCGGCGGCTCGCCGCGCACGTACCAGGTATTGATCGAATCCGGATCGAGCCGGCTGCAGCATCGTTGCAGTGGAAGCGCGGCGGGCAAGCGCCAATCGCTCGCGATCCGCTCGGAGACCGGAAAGCCGTTTTGCGCGTATTGCGCGGCGGGCTCGAGCGTCTCTTTGAAGGTGAGCGTGCCGAAGCGCTGAAGCACGGCTTGCCAGCCCCAGACGGCCCCGGGAACCGTGACCGGCAGGATTCCGTACATCGGCATGCCCGAGCTCGGCCCCCAATTCTTGGGATCGGCGCGGTAGCCCAGCTTATTCAGCCGCTCGAGCGTCGCGCCCGAAGGCGCCGTACCGCTTGCGTTCAAGACGTAGACCTTTCCCTCCTTGGCCACATAGAGGACCGCGAAGAGATCCGACGCGACCCCCACCATCATCGGCTCGACGATGGACAGCACTGCGGAAGTGGCGACGGCCGCGTCGAAGGCGTTCCCGCCCCGCATCAGTATCTGGAGGCCGGCCTGCGCGGCGAGCGGCTGGCTCGTTACCACCATCCCGTGCTGCGCCATGACCTCGGATCGCGTTTGGCCGGGCCAACCCTCGGCGCGCACGCCGCGGACCGCGGTGCAGAAAGCCGCCGCCGGCACGCTCTCGCACGAGGGATCGACCGGTGCCGCGTGACCCGCTGCAGCGGCAGGACTCGCAGCAGCGGCAGGACTCGCAGCAGGGGCAGGACTGGCGGCAGCGGCGGCACCGCTGAGTGCGAGGGCGATGAGGGTTGCGCGCACGGCTGGCATGGGCTCACTTCCCGATCTGCGTGGGCACCGGCGGCGGGGTTTTCCGCGCCACGGGTTTCGCGGTCTTCAGCTCGTCGAGCACCTCGGCAATCGCGGCGTCGAGCTGCGGATCGCGGTCCTCGTTGACCGCCAGGGGATCGAGCGTGACCGCGAGGTCGGGCGACACGCCCTGGTTCTCGACGCGCCACTCGCCCTCCGGCGTGTAGAAACGAAAGAACGGAACGGTGAGCCGTCCGCCGTCGATCAGCGGTGGGTTCGCGGCGATGCCGATGAGCCCGCCCCAGGTGCGCGTGCCGATGAGCTTGCCGAGACCGAGATACCTGAAGCCGTACGGAAAGAAGTCGCCGCCCGATCCGGCATCCTGGTCGATGAGCATCACTTTGGGCCCGTAGATGGCGGCCGCGGGCGTATTGAACACCAGCCCGTCGCGATCCTTCCAACCCGACAGGTATTTGCGGTTCAGCACCTCGAGGACATAGTTAGCCGCCTGGCCGCCGCTATTGCGCCGGTCGTCGACGATCAGCGCGTCCTTATCGACCGCGGAGAAGAACATGCGGTTGAAGAAGGCGAAGCCGCCGTCCGCCGTGTCCGGCAGATACACGTAGGCCACTTTGCCGCCCGTGCGACGCGCGACGTAGTCACGATTGCGCTCGACCCACTCCCATTGACGCAGCGCCGTTTCGCTGGCGATCGGAATCACCACGGCCGTGCGCGAGGACTTGGCGCTGCCGTCGCGGCTGAGCGTGAGCGTCACCTGTTTGTCCACCGTGCCGGCGAGCAGCGCGTAGATGTTCATCGTTCCGTCCAACGCGTGTCCGTTGACGGCGAGGATCGCATCGCCTTCTTGTGCTTTGACACCGGCGGCCGCCAGCGGTCCGACGAGGAACGGATTCCAGCGATCTCCGCGGTAGATGTGCTGGATGCGGTACTGGTTCTTCTCCAGGACGAAATCCGCGCCGAGCAGACCAACCCCGGCGGGCCGCTCGTTCTCGAGGTCGCCGCCGCCGATGCGGTTGTGACCGACCTGCATTTCGCCGATCATCTCGACCAGCAGATCGTTCAGATCTTCCCGGCGCTGGACGAACTCGAGCAGCGGCTCGTAGCGCGCGCGCACCGCGCGCCAATCGAGGCCGTGCAGATTCGGGTCGTAGAAGAATTCCTGTTCCATGCGCCAGGTCTCGTCGAAGATCTGGTGCCACTCCTGGCGCGGATCGACCAGCATCTTGAGCCCGCTGAGATCGACCGGCTTCGCCTCGAGCTTCTCATTGGCGTCGGCGACCTCCATCTTGCCCTCCGCCTCGGTGAGGAGCAGCTTCTTGCGGTCGGCGCTCGCCGAAAGATCGACCAGATGAGACTTGAGCGATTTCTCGGCGCGATCCTCGAAGCTGTAGCGATACAGCTCCGCATCCGCGTCGCGCTGAGGTCCCGGCGGCTCCGCGGTCGAGCCGGGCTGAC